>JAISHQ010000041.1 GCA_031262465.1 Rikenellaceae bacterium | reverse complement strand
CCGGCGTCGATGACCAGCCGGAGTTCGACCTTATCGGCCGGAGTCTCGTTGTGCCGGACATAATAGGTCAGCCCGTTGTCGAGGGTGCCTTTTAGAACGGCACTATCGACCGGCAGGAGCGCCTGCGGCTCATACGGGACAACGGGTTGGGCTGTTGTCGTTGCGACCAACGACAACAGTCCGATCATCAGGGCTATTATTCTGAATCTCTTTTGCATAAGGTGGTTTTATTAGAAGAAAAAACGGTCAGAACGTGTAGCCGACGGTGAGCCGAACGGATGTTCGGCTGAGCCGATCCTCCGCCCGGAGGTATCCCCCTGCAACGCGCAACCACACACTGCGGTCGTCGGGCAGACGATAGCCCCCGGTCAGGCTCAACGTCCCGGAAGCGTATCCTGCGCTCAGCACCCGAAAGTCGGGGTAGACCAATCCGTCGGCGATGGAGCGATCGTCCTCCTCCCGCTCGGTATAACGCAACGCCGCGTCCCAAACGGTGTGCAATGCCGCCGAAAGCCCGGCTTGCAGGTACCAGCTCTGCCGACTGAAGAGCCGCTCTGCCGACAAGGCGGTCAGCGCGGAGCGAAAACGCATATAAGAGTACATCACGTCATAGGTGTCCGAATAATCAGTCAGCGTACTCCCTAAGGAGAGCTTCCAGCGATACAGGCTCTCGTCTATCGGGTGCAGGTAGAGGGCGTATTCGGCACTCACCCGGGAGGTCTCGGTCACCGAACGGCGCGGTGCTTCCGATTCCGTGACCCAAGCATTGACCTGCGGCGAGGGGTTGAAGACCTGAATGATCTCCCGCCCCGAACCCTCCTGCCGGAGGTACTCCCCGCGCAGGGTGTGCAACGCCCCATCGCCCCGGATGTTCAGGCGCAGAAAAGCGTTGGTTTCCGTTCGGTAAAACCGTCCCCGCAACCGGGGCTTGTTGATCTCCAGATCGGTGGTCTCCTCCAACTCGTTGCGGTATCCCCCGCCGAGCAATAGGCTCACGCGAGCCGAAGTGTAGGCGTATTGCGCCGTGGCTCCGAACAGATCGCCGGCATACATTCGCTCGCGGTCGTTGCCACTGAAAATATCATAGGTGTATTGCCCCATGCCCTTCAACAGGTAGATTTTCTGCGGTTCGCTCGAATCGTAGAGCATCAGGTTGACCTTCTCCCGGAAACGGCTGTACAGGAAACTCCCGCCCAGGGCATGGCCTTGCCCCAGCCTCAGGGTCAGCGAAGGCGACAGGTCGATCCGGTTGGTGTTCGACTGAGGGCGCGGGTCGATCTTTTTGGCTCCCCGGTTGACATCCAACCCGACGCTCAGCCCGAAACTGATCCGGTCACCCACAAAGGGAGAGGCCAGCGAGGCCCACATCCCGTAGGATTGTTTGGCCCAATCGCCGCCCGTACTGTCGGCGATGATATAGGGAGTTCCCCGATAGGGGTCGAAGATCGAATTGAATTGCACGCCCCGTTCGGAAGCCTGCCTGAAATCGAAGCCGCCGCTCACGTAAAAACCGCCCAGATAGGTCGACCCTTCGGCCGAAAAGAGGTAGCTATTGGTACGCGCGGGCTGTTGCGGGCGGTGGAAATCGCCGTCGGAAGCCTCCGTGCCCAGCGAAATGCCGGAATAGAGCAACCGCTCGCCCAACAGAACCAGCGAGGCATTGTCCCGCATCAGGTAGGGATTCGCCGTGCGGTACTGCTCGGCCACCAACGGATTGCCCCCGGCGCGGAGGGTATCTGCGACAGGCTGGGCATAGATCCCCCTCGTGACGGAAACAAGGAATAGTAAAATGAATATCTTTTTCGCTCTCATCGTCTGTTATGCGTTTATTCGGTGAGGGGGGTTTCGTTGACCCGGAAATCTTCCGTCGAGTTATTGGTGTCCTGATAGATGGTCACTTCCCCGATCGTTTCGCGGACTTTGCGGATCACGCTCTTGGAGACATAAGTGCCCGAAACGGTGGCGTATCCGGCATCCAGCGTGGGCGGGAAACGTTTGGTGTTGGTGACCGTCGGGTTTTGGATCAGGTCGACAGCGTCCGACACATAAGCCAGCGGCACTTTTTTGCAGAACCAGTACTCTTCGTCCTCGAAGGGGTCTTGGAAGGCTTCGGGCAGAGGCAGCACCTCGAACGACTCGAACTCTTCCGGCGTGGCGGTAATCAGCACCATGCCCTGACCGAAGACACCCATGCGCCAGAGGTAGGAGTAATTCGGCCAAAAAGCCAACCGCATATTGGGAGCGGGAAAATCGACGTAGGAGTTTTGCGGGTCGTTGCTGTACGCCTCGTAATCGGCTCCGGAGAGGTCGACGGGCGAATTGAGGTTGTACTGCGCATCCCGGTTGTGCGGAGCGGCCATGGTGGCGATCACCACCGTCTGACCGGGTTGCATGACCACCGGATCGCTCCCGGCCACGATTTTCCAAGCACTTTTGACGTACACGTGCTTGTAACTGCCCGTCTCTTCGCCCGGCCAAAGGGGGCCGCTCTCACCGATGCCGCCGAAATTCTCGACCATGCCGATGTAGAGGTCGTTGATTTCGATCGGCGACAGGGAGTTGTTGTAGATCGAATAGAAGTTGTCGTTCCGGTAGGTTCCGTTGCTGGGGGTGCGCGAACCGGCGTAATAAAGCTCCTTGAAGAGGATCGAACCCGGCAGGGAGGGGATCAGCGTGATCTCTCCCAGCGAGTTGGCCTGTCCCAGCCGCAAGCGAATGCCGGAGAGGAAGCCCACTAACGGAGCCGGACGGGTTGCCGGTTCGCCGCTCGTCCACTCGATCTCCTCGGCGGTCAGCTCGCCCTGTACGTTGACGGTGTATTCGCCGGGCAACAAGCGTTCCAGCACAATTTTGCCCCACTCGTCGGAGGTGAAGGTGTAGGTAAATTGCTCGGTGTTGTTGGTCAGCGTGATCTGAAACGGGTGGGTATAGGCTCGACTCTCGCCCAACCCGCCGTAGGTGAGGTGAACGGAGATCGGGTCGATCAGCGCAGAAGCTGGGGCTTCGTCCCGGCGACAACCCGCTCCGAGGAGGGTCAGCAACAGGCCGACGACGACAGGTAGATGGGATATTCTTTTCATGGATTCAATCTCTGTACATTAAAACTTGATCCACACTTCCGCGCCGAAAAACTGGCTCGGGTTGCGTTGGGTATATTGTCCGGGGTTTCGGCGGCTCTCCTCCAGAGGCTGGTGCATGAAGACGTTGTTCAGGAAGAAGGTGAAACCCAGGAAATCGCGAATCTCCTTGGTCAGCCGCAGATTAAACAGCCACAGGGGCTTGTAGGATTCGGTGATGAAACGGTTCTCCAAAATCTGCTTCTGAATATCTGGCGGCACCGCCTCTCCCGGTGTCAGGGCGTTGTAGGCCAGACCGTTGGCCACGGAGAGGTATCCGACAGGAATTTGGTTCTCCAGTCCGAGGTATTTGTGTACATCGCGCCAAATGGTTTGCACCGAAAGCGACACCACAAAGCCGATCTGCGGGATGTTGTGGATCACGCGCAGGTTGGTCGACAGCCGTTCATAGGCACTGCCGTCTCCGGGAGCGTAAACGCCGATGTCCTTGTAATTGCCGTCCGCGTCGGGGTTTTTCTGAAAAAACGACGGGGAGGTCGAGTACATTTTACTCTTCATCCACGCCCCGTTCAGGACAAACGAGGTACGAAGCACGTCGATGCGACCGAAATCGAAGTCAAATTCAACCCCTTGGGTCTCGTTGATCCGGTCGTTCATCGGGGTGTTGTAGCTCATGACCACGTTTTTGGTCGTTGCCGGGTCGAGGCTCAACGCCGGATAGGTGCCGGGACGCTCCGTCCCCTTGTATTTAATCAACTCAAAGAGGTGGTAAGAGGAGATGTCCGTGCCGAACGAGTAACCGTTCTTCAGCTTTTCGCTGAATCCGGTGACGGCAAAAGTCATCTGTCCGAGGGAGAGGTCGAAACCCACCTCGCTTTTGGTGTTTTTGGCGATCTTGAGTGCCGGGTTACCCGTCTCATAGACTTTGGTGGTGACCAGACTCAGCCGTTGAGCCTCGGTCAACCCCGGAGTACCGATGTTGGTGTAATTGATGAAGTCGTAATAGGCCTTGTCCGGGTAGAGGTAAACCAGCGGCGGAGCTTTGGCCGTAATCCCCCAGCCTCCCCGCAGGGTGAGCACACCGGGGATCGCCTCGAACGAGGCATTAAAGCGGGGCGAGAGCACATTGCCGCCCTCCTCGCGCCCGGGCTGGATCATGTCGTAACGCACGCCCAACTGAAGCCGGAACTCGTGCTTGCCAAAGGTGCGCGAGAGGTTGTCCTCGGCATAGAGCGAGAATTGGTTGAGTGCCGGAATGTCGGTATAGGGGCGCATCCGCAGGCCGGAGGTCGGCGGATAGAGCGGGTCGAAGACCTTCCCCCGCCCGAAGTTGACATCGGTTTTCCACTCGGCACCCACGACGATGCGGTTGCCGAAACCGGCCAAATCGGCGTACATATTGGCCGAAGCTTTGGCGAAGACATTCAGCGGCTTGCCGTAGGTGGTCAGTTGGGTGAGAAATTCATAGGGCAAGATGTTGGTCAGCGCGGCGTGGCCGGGCTGGTCGGTGTTGGTGATCGGGTTGCCCTTTGCGTCGAGAATCGGCTCGGTGCGGTTCGAGGCCACGGTGCCGTCCTGCATGGCCGAGGTGACCAAATAGCCGTAATTTCCTCGAATCTCCTGGGTGTATCCTTTCTGTTCGGTATAATCCGCCGAAAGATTGAACCGCATGGATTTCAAGAAGTTCCGGTTTGCCGACCAAAGGACATTCGTGTTGAAATTGAAGCCCGTGTTCGCGGCTGAGCGACGACGCTGGTACTTCACATCGCTCGGGTCGAGTTTTTGGGCATCCAAATCGGAATAGAAACCCAGCCCGGTCGTCGTGCGGACGTTGTCCGCAAAGGTGCGGGAGTATAGCAGGTTGGCAGTCACGCGCTGGAACCCCTGATAGGGGCGGCGTTCGTCGGCCAGCGATTTGGCGTAGTCGAAATCGACACTCAGGGTGCCGTCGCGCTCTCCCACGGCAAAACCTTTACTCAGCGAGGCTTGGGTGAGCGTGGGGTTGACCTTCAGGCGAGCCTGAAAAGGCGAACGCCCGGCTTTGGGGTTGACGATAATCACCCCGGAGGTGAGGTCTCCGTATTCGACCGAAGGAATCCCCCGGATCACCTCGACCGATTCGATGTTGTCCGCCGAAATGCGGCGCATATCGATCCCCGACCCAGCCGTGGAGGTAAATCCGGTGGTCAGCACCCCGTCGGTGGCCGTATTGCCCACCTGAAGGTTGGCGTTGTTGGAGACGGGTGCGCCGTTCATGACGATCGAGGTGCCCATGCTGTTCATCCCGTCGCTCTGTACCTGCCGCAGGCTCGGGCGCGCGGCGGCGGTCAGCGAGGGGTTCGAGGCCAATTGCCCCGGCAACAGCGAGAGCACATCGCTCAGGCTGGTGGCTTGCAGGTGGTCGATGGCCGAGCGGGAGATGGTCGAGGCGGTCGAAGCGCCGGTTTTGCTCGCTTTGGCAACCACCGTCACCATGTCGAGACTGAAGCTGGCCTCCTCCATCAGAAAGACCGGGGGTTCTGTCGCCTTTGGCGCAACGACGTTTACCGTGGTCTCCAGGGTGACCATCCCCAAGAGTTGAATCTCGATGGCGGTCTCGCCCACGGGGACATTTTTCAGGGCAAACAGCCCCTCGGAATTACTCACCGCCCACAATTCGTATTGCGGCAGGGCAACCACTGCGCCGGCGATCGGCTCTCTGTTTTTTTTGTCCAGCACAATCCCTTCGAAATTGCTCCGCGAGCCGCTCTGTGCCCAAAGCCCCGTTCGGGGAGTCAGACCAAGAAGAGCCAACAAAAGCAAGGAAAGGCTTGTCCATCGAGGAAAGAGGTGTCGGAAATGCCGCATACCGATTGAAGTTTGTAAATGGTTTAAACTCAGCCCGCCTCACCGACGAACTGAAAAAGAAGAACGGGGCAGTGTAAAAAGTAGGTGTAGGGACAAAAATAGCTCTGAGAGGAGCATAATATCTTTCATCAAAGACCTACCACCTCCCCCTCGCCTGTCGGCTCGGGTACTCCTCCTTCAGGGAAGGAGGAGACTTTTTGTCTAATTCCCCTTCTTCTCTTTCTAATAAAGTCCCCTCCTTCCTCGAAGGAGGGGTGGCACGAAGTGACGGGGTGGTAGGTCTTTGGCTCAACTAAGAGATTGTTTGACTTAGTTTCCCCACCAGCTTTTTACACTGAGCCAAAAGAACCAACCTGTGAGGAACAGTGCCCGCACAGGTTGGTTGTAAACAGTTAGGTATAGCCCCGCAAGGGCGGTTACTGAACCGAAGCGGCTTTTACGCAACGAACCGGCATCGCATAAGTCACCAATTCTCTTTTTGAACGGTTGATGTCATAGTTATCCTGAACGGCGTATGCCATTTTTATGCCTTCAGCGTTCGGTCCATCTACAACATTCAGATAAGAAGACCAAAAATAGCCTGCTCTTGGCAAATATTTTTCACCCTGAACCCGAAACGCTCCGTTTCGTGCTATTTTGAGCTTCTTATAAAGTGCTTTTGCCGCCTCAAATTCTTCATCTGTTTGTGTCCCCCAATCATAATCAGCCCAAGCCTTATTAGCAATGAGTTCTGTTTGATCCTTGTCGGGAATGCTCCACCCGATCGGACATGGAGTATTAGCCGGTACACTCCAGTCAGAAAAATTTTCTCCTTCGGCGTTCCAAGTCGGATCAAAAAGTTCTGCATCTGCCGTTTCTTGAGCACCATAAGCAACAATCACATTTTTTCCCCATTGGTAATAATTGCCAATTGAAGCGGTGTTATCGGTAGCATCCGGATCATAAGCCGCTGTGGCACCGACATTGCGGTCGAGCACCAGCAAGCCAAGCTCTGCACTGCAGTCGATCACTTCATAGCGGGTAATCTTGCCCTGCACGGTGAGGGTCACAGAAGCAGTAACGCCTGCCGGTTGGGCCGTAGCAGAAATCACCACTTCGACCGGATCGGCCACGTCGGCCACCTTCAGTTCGAGCACACCAGCCGAAGTAACGTCCAGCACGGTCGGAGTATCGGAACTCCACGCCACCGAGGTCGGAGCCACAGCCCCTTCCGGAGTCCAAGCAACGGACAAGGTCGGCAGTTCTTCATCGACAACAAATGCCTCGGCCGATGCCGTGATCGTTCCGCCTGATACCGGAATCGGTTTGCGGGTCACCGTGATCGTCGCACTGGCAGACTTGCCGTTGGAGGCAGTGGCGGTAATTACAACCGTTTCCGTCTCGGACTGAATCTCCTGAACGGCCCATGCCAATGCGCCCGTCGATTCGTTGACGGTGATAACAGTCGCCTTATCGGAACTCCATTTGACGGATTTGTCGCCTGCGTCGGTCGGCGTAATTTTGGCGGTCAGCGTCGGCAGGGCAGCCCCCACTTCGACGGTTTGCGTAGCCGGGTCGACCGTAACAGAGGCCACCGGGATCGGATCGTCTTTCTTGCATCCGGAGAAAATCACTGCCGCCGCAAGGCTCAACATTAAGATTTTTTTCATCTGTACTTCGTGTTTTTAAAAAACGGTTACTATTCAGGTTGATTTCGTAAAAAAATATATTTTCAAAGATAGAGCACAAGGCACACCCTATATGCTATGGTAACGGCACAAATATAGAAAAAATTATTCGTTTTTTACTATCATTTATATGTTTTTAAACTTTCCACCGTTTTTATTCTCTATTTTTAACATTTTCTTGCACACTTTTAAGGATAACGCGGGAAAAACATAAATAAAAAAAGGATTTACCGGCGGCGGTAAATCCTTTTTTGTTTCAGGGAATTTTTAAAAACTCCTTCTTATTCGTTAGTTCGGAGCGTCATCTCTTCGGCGGCGAGGGCGAGGAAGATGTAAGGGATCGCGTCGGTGATGATCGCCTCGTTTTCACCCCAAATAAAGGGCCAATTGTCCTGATTTTCATAGAAATCGGGTTGCAGGAAGAGCAGGCCCGGAACAACGCCTCCGGCGATGAACGAGAAATCGGCCCGGTTCATCCCGTAATTGACGTGTTTCGATTTGACACCCACGGCCATCACAAACGAGAGGTTCGAATAGGGGTGACACCCGAACAGGTACTCCATGCCCCGGAGCACGTCCTCTTTGCTGACAATGCCCGGATAGTACTTGTTAATCATGTAGTTAGTGCCTGCCCACTGCGAAATGGGGGTGTTGCCGCCCCAACTGCGGCCGCCCATCGGCACACCGTAGGGGTTTTCGGCGGTCACTTTGTCACTATTTTCCTTATACTGTTGGGCGTACCCGCGCAGTTTGTCGCGGAAGGCCTGATCCATGTAAGGATAGGCGCGCAAACCGCTCATCAGGGCGGGGAAATCGGTCGAATTGCCTCCCCGGCGGGTTTCGGGCGCGTTGTTGGATTCGATGGCTTTCCAGAGCGACTCTTCGAACATCTCCTTATACTCCTCCTTGTCGGTGGCCAGCCACATTTGCAGGCCGAGGTTGACCAACATCCCCGAACCACCGCCGAACATCATCATCCGACCGGGAGCCGCAGGTGCGGGATTCCGCAACGAGGCGATGTACTCTTCGTTTTCGTCCAACATCTTTTGCGCGGCGGCCAGTGCGCGGCGCGACAGGTCGGGGTTGAACTCTTTCAAAGCCCGGCTCGCGGCGGCCAGCGCGGCGGCGGTCGAAATGTCGGTACCTGCGCTCCGGTTCGAGAAGACCCAGCGGTCGTCCATCGTGCCACTCGACACGCCGTCCGTTTCATAAGGCTCTAAATCCGGATTATAAGGCAGCCCATCGGTGATGCTCGCCGCATCGCCCAAGTGGTGGTATTGGTGCAGGTTGCCCACGATGATGCCCCGCACCGGGTGGCCGATGTTCTCGATCTGAGCGACCAAAGCCAATGCCCCGTGTTCGATCTGTTGCAGGATGTCTTTTTGGCCGTCGGGACGGTGCAGGTCGGTGTATTGGGTCTTTTGATCGACATAGGTCATGTCTCGATCGGGGTTGAAGACCTCCCAAATCAGCACCAAGTCGTTGACCACGCGGTTGTGCGAACCGGTTTGGATGTCGAAGTCACCGGCATCGTACCAGCCGCCGGTCGCCAGCCCCGGGATGCGTTCATAGGGTTTGAAGCGGGTATCGGTGCTCTCGCCCTGCCGATAGCCGTCGAAATGGGCGTGGTTCGTGGGAGCCTGCAAAGCGTCGTCGCGGTAAGGCGTTCCGTGCCAGATGCGGTACCCCTCGTTGACGGTCATGTGGTCCATTTGGATCGGCAACCAAACATCGAGCGTGGCGTGCCAAATCCCTTTATAGACTTCGTTGTCGATCGGGAAGGTGTTGGTTTTCACCCCGTCGTATTCGATGTAATAAAGCCCCGGATCGGTCACCGAACTGAAATCGAAAGTGACATAGTCGTAACGCAGGAAGCGTCCCCAGCCTTGTGCTCCGGCGGTAAATTTCTCGGTCGTGGAGCCGTCGGCGTTGACCTGATAGAGGGAGGCCGTGGGCTGAGGAGCGGCATTTTTATCCAACTCGATGACAGCCACTTTCTGCTGGCCGGGGGTATAACCGGCCTGCGAGAAGCCGATGTTCGGTTCGCGAACCCAATTGGGAATCGTTCCCGGCTCGATGTACCACTCCATCACCTTGCCCGTTTGCCCGGTAGGAAAAACACTGCGGAAGACGTACCAGCCGTTTTGCGCCAAAATCCGCCCGTCGAAGAACTCGATGTCGGCCTCCGAACGGATCGTCACCCGGTGTTCGGGGTCTTCGGGAGCGAGCACAAAGGTTTTGGCCTTTGAAATGGCCACCGGTTCGGGAAATTCGCCACGTCCGCGATCGTCGAAGGTGATGTGGTCGTAAATCTGTTGGATTTTTTCGCCCATCGGACGCATATAGACATCGGTCATCGGATAGCGCGGGAAGATGCCCGGCTTGCCGTCGGCCAAATAGTTGCTCTCCCAATAGATCGCGGGCAGAAACTCAAAATTCAGCCCGGCGCGCCCCTCCAACTCCTTGGGCACGGGTTTGTCGAGGTAAACTTGCACCAAAAAGCCCTTACCGCTGGGGGTGACCCGCATTTCGGAGTCGAACTCAAAGTCGGCATAACGGAGCGTGGTGCTGATCGTGTTGGTTTCGCGGTCGACTTTGCGGTCGACGATGGCGGGCACCAAGTCCCACTGTTCGGGGGCGTTGTGCAGGCGCACGGCACCGCCCGTGGCGGTACGAACCCCGTGGTGGATCAACTCGATCCCGGCCAGCTTTTCGTCGAAAAACACCGGGCTGTACCGGTTGCTATAAACCAGCACGTTGACACCGCGAGCCTCGAAATAGTCCTGATCGTTCAATTTCAAGGATTGCCCGTAGGAGACCCCCACCAACAACAGGAAGAGGGAGAGAAAGAAAAACTTCTTCATAGATTTTTTTAGAGTTAGGTTATGTATATTAGTACTTGTTCGGATATTCTGTTTTAGCCTAAGCCCACAAATATACTAAATTGTTTTAAAAACCGTTATGAAAGTGCGCTTCTTTGTGCTTTTTCGTTTCCGGAAAGGCCTTCCAAAAAGGGCTGTCCGGCCACAAAAAAAGCAGGAAAAGAACAACGGTGTGATTTTTTTACTACTTTTGTGGAAATTTTATCGCTGATCCGGAAGCCTATATCAATCTTTTTCCGGAGCCGCAGGGGGAGGGAAAAGAGGAGAGAGACGAGAGACGAGAGAGGGAAAGTGGCACACCATACCATCGAACAGATAAAACCATGATAACAGGCCCGCAGGGCTGACCCTTTGCATTGGCGAGGGAGGCTCTGTCGGCAGGAACCGAAGGACGACTATGAAGCAGAGAGAAGGATTTCCAGAACAACAGGGATTGTATTGCCCGGAAAATGAACACGACGCCTGTGGGGTCGGATTGGTCATTCACATCCGGGGCGATAAATCGCACGACATTGTAGAAAACGGGTTGCAGGTGCTCGAACACATGGCTCACCGGGGTGCCGAAGGAGCCGACAGCAAAACGGGCGACGGCGCGGGGATATTGGTGCAGATTCCGCACGAATTTATCCTCTTGCAGGGTGTGCCTGTGCCGGAAAAAGGAAAATATGGAACCGGGCTGGTTTTTCTGCCCCGCGATAAAGAGCGGCGCGATGCCTGTCTGGAGATCATCCGGGAGGTATTGGATGAGCTGAGCCTGACCTGGTTACACACCCGGGAGGTGCCGACCAACAATTCGATTTTGGGCGAGGGTGCCCTGCGCACCGAGCCGGTTATTTTGCAACTCTTTATCACCGACCAAGCCGATGCCTCCGGTCTGGAGCAACGGCTCTATATGGCGCGCAAACGGGTCGAAAACGAGGTTATGCGCCGTTTCCCCGACGATACCAAGGCGGCCTATTTCGCCAGCCTTTCGTCGAAGACCCTTGTATATAAGGGAATGCTCTCTTCGATGCAACTGCGGGACTATTTCCCGGACTTGACCGCGCCCTATTTCACCAGCGCCATCGCCTTAGTACACTCGCGCTTCAGTACCAACACCTTCCCCACGTGGGATTTGGCACAGCCTTTCCGGATGGTCGGCCACAACGGCGAGATCAACACGATTCGGGGCAACCGGGCGTGGATGGGTACCCGCGAATCGTTGCTCCACCCCAAAGGGTTGGGCGACATGAAACGGCTCAGCCCCATCGTACAACCGAACATGAGCGACAGTGCTTCGCTGGATAATGTGCTCGAATTTTTGGTCATGAGCGGCATGAGCCTGCCTCACGCCATGGCCATGATGATCCCCGAGAGCTGGAACGAACGCAACCCGATCTCTCCGGCCCTGCGGGCTTTCTACGAATACCACAGCATCTGGATGGAGCCGTGGGACGGCCCCGTCACGCTGATGCTTTCCGACGGTCGCTATGCCGGTGGGATGCTCGACCGCAACGGCCTGCGTCCGGCGCGGTACCTCATCACCAAGAACGATACCATGGTGATCGCCTCCGAAACCGGTGTGCTGGAGATCGACCCGGCAAACATCCGCGAAAAAGGGCGGTTGCGCCCCGGTAAGCTCCTGTTTGTCGACACGCAGGAGGGCAAGATTTATCAGGACGACGAGATCAAACGGACGTTGGCCGAGGAATATCCCTACCAAACGTGGTTGGAAAAGAATCGCGTGATCCTGAAAAAACTCACCTCGGGGCGTAAAGTCGAACACACGGCCAAAGATTACGGGCGCAAACTTCGCGCTTTTGGATATACGAAGGAGGAGATCGAAAAAATCCTCCAACCCATGGGTGCCAACGGGCAAGAACCGCTCTCCTCGATGGGGAACGACACGCCCTTAGCTGTCCTGTCGCAAAAACCGCAACGGCTCTTCAACTATTTCCGCCAGCAGTTCGCTCAGGTGACCAACCCGCCGATCGACCCGATCCGCGAAGAGTTGGTTATGTCGACCAGCAGTTACATCGGGGCTATCGGGGGCAACATCCTCGAGCCGCGCGCCGACTTCTGCAAGGTGCTGAAGGTGGCCAGCCCCGTGCTGACCAACAGCGAGGTCGATATTTTGCGCAACTTGGGGTACAAGGGGTTCCGCACCCGCACGATCGACATGGTTTACGAAGTCTCCGGCGGCGCAGATGCGATCCGGGCGGCCATCGAGACCATGTGTCGCGAGGCCGAACAGGCGGTCGACGACGGGATCAACTACGTAATCCTGAGCGACCGGGGGGTCAACGACCTTTATGCGGCCGTGCCTTCGCTGATGGCGTTGGCGGCCGTACACAACGACCTGATTAAGAAAAAGAAACGTTCGCAGATCGCCCTGATCGTCGAGACGGGCGAGGCGTGCGAGGTGATGCACATCGCCCTGCTGACCGGATTCGGAGCCAGCGCGATCAACCCCTATATGGCTTTCGCCATCTTGGACGATTTGGTCAAAAAAGGAGAACTTCAGCTCGATTACGAAACGGCTGAAAAACACTACGTTAAGGCGATCAACAAGGGGATGATGAAGATCATCTCCAAGATGGGGATTTCGACGGTTCGGAGCTATCGCGGCGCGCAACTGTTTGATGCCATGGGCCTTTCAGCCGAGGTGTTGGACAGCTATTTCAGCGGCATGGCCTCGCGCATCGGCGGGGTGACCCTGACCGAAATTGCCGCCGACACGGCGCGTCTCCACGCGGCAGGCTTCGGCGCGGACGAAGCCCCCTCGGGCGACTTCCACGAGCTGGAAAATGCCGGTATCTATGCCTATCGCAAGAGCGGTGAAAAACACGCTTGGAACCCCGAGACGATCTCCACGCTTCAGTTAGCCACCCGCTTGGGAAGCTACAAGAAGTTCAAGGAATATACTCATCTGGTCGACGACAAGGAACAACCCATGTTCCTGCGCGATCTGATGAATATCAAAAAAGCGGCCACACCGGTCGACCTCTCCGAGGTAGAACCGGCCTCGGCCATCACCCGGCGGTTTGTGACCGGGGCGATGTCGTTCGGGTCGATCAGCAAGGAGGCTCACGAGGCGATGGCCATGGCCATGAACGCCATCGGTGGCAAGAGCAACACGGGCGAAGGGGGCGAAGACCCCGCCCGGTACACGCCCAACGCCGACGGAACCTCGACCCGCAGTGCGATTAAACAGGTGGCTTCGGGGCGTTTCGGGGTGACGACCGAGTATTTGGTCAACGCCGACGAGATTCAGATCAAGATCGCACAGGGGGCGAAACCCGGCGAAGGGGGGCAGTTGCCCGGTTATAAGGTCGACGAGATGATCGCCCGCACCCGCCACTCGATCCCCGGCATCTCGCTGATCTCTCCGCCGCCGCACCACGATATTTATTCGATCGAGGACTTGGCTCAGCTCATCTTCGACCTGAAAAACGTCAACCCGCGCGCGCGGATCAGTGTCAAATTGGTCTCGGAAAGCGGTGTGGGAACCATTGCCGCCGGAGTGGCCAAAGCGAAAGCCGACATGATCCTGATCAGCGGTAGCGAGGGAGGCACGGGAGCAAGCCCGGCCAGTTCGATCAAACACGCGGGGCTTCCGCCCGAAATCGGCCTCTCGGAGACCCAACAAACGCTGGTGCTCAACAACCTGCGCGGGCAAGTAACCTTGCAGGTCGACGGACAGCTGAAGACCGGGCGCGACATCGTCATCAACGCCCTGTTGGGAGCCGAAGAGTTCGGATTTGCCACCAGCGCGCTGATCGTGTTGGGCTGTGTGATGATGCGCAAATGCCACCTGAACACCTGTCCGGTCGGCGTGGCCACGCAGAGCAAGGAGTTGCGCGAGAAATTCCGGGGTCATTATGAGTACCTGGTCAACTTCTTCAACTTCTTGGCCGAAGACGTGCGCGAACACCTGGCCGAAATGGGATTCACCAGCCTCGACCAGATCATCGGACGCACCGACCTGCTTTCGGAGAAAACCGACCTGAAGGGGAAAGCGGCTGAAGTCGAGCTGAAAAACGTGCTTTACCGCCCGGCAGAAGCGGAAGAAAACGCCGTTCGCCGCGTGACAGACCAGCATCACCCGCTGGAAAACATATTGGACAACGAGCTGATCCGGCTGGCGACTCCCGCGTTGGAGAAGCAAGAGCCGGTACAGATCGTCCTGCCGATCCACAACACCGACCGGGCGACGGGTGCCATGCTTTCGGGGCGGGTGACCGACCGATACGGTGCGGCCGGGTTGCCGGAAAATACGATCCACGCCCTCTTCCAAGGGTCGGCTGGGCAGAGCTTTGGGGCGTTCCTCGCTCCGGGTCTTCGGTTCGATTTGGAGGGCGATGCCAACGACTATTTGGGCAAGGGGCTTTCCGGTGGACGCATTGCTGTGGTTCCGCCCAAAGGGTCGACCTTTGCGCCGGAAGCCAACATCATCGCCGGAAATACGCTGTTGTACGGGGCGACCTCCGGGTCGGTCTACATCAACGGGCGGGTCGGTGAACGCTTCTGCGTGCGCAACAGCGGCGCGGTGGCCGTGGTCGAAGGGACTGGCGACCACTGTTGCGAGTACATGACCGGCGGACGCGCTGTGATCCTCGGCCCCACCGGGCGAAACTTCGCCGCCGGGATGAGCGGGGGGATCGCTTATGTGTGGAACCCGTTGGACAACTTCGACTACTTCTGCAACATGGAGATGGTCGAGCTGTCACTGATCGAAGAGAGCGCCGACAGCAAAGAGTTGAACGCCCTGATCGGCGAGCACTATTATTACACCGGAAGCCCGTTGGCCCGGCGAATGTTGGACGATTGGAAGAGCTATGCGGCACAATTTATCAAGGTGACACCGATCGAGTACAAAAAAATCCTCCAAGCCGAACGTCTGGAGGCGATCGAACGCAAAATTGCCGCCGTAGAACGCGATTATTAAGAATTAGAAACGAGAGAGATAGGGAGATATAGCGATGGGAAATCCGAAAGCCTTTTTGACCATCCGGCGCAAGGAAGCCGGTTATCGTCCCGTTGTGGACCGGGTGTACGACTATAGCGAGGTCGAACAAACCCTCAACATCGAAGACCGCAAACTCCAGGCCTCGCGCTGTATGGAGTGCGGTGTGCCGTTTTGCCACTGGGCTTGCCCGGTCGGCAACCGCCAACCCGAATGGCAAGATTTGGCCTACCGGGGGAAATGGGGCGAAGCCTATCGGGTGTTGTCGCAAACCTGCGATTTCCCCGAATTTACCGGGAGGGTCTGCCCGGCCTTGTGCGAGAAGTCGTGTGTGCTGAAACTGCACAACGAGCCGGTCACCATCCGCGAAAACGAGGTGGCCATCGTCGAACGCGCTTGGGCCGAAGGGCACGTCACACCCCGTCCGCCGAAAAAGCGCACCGGCAAAAAGGTGGCCGTCATCGGTTCCGGCCCGGCTGGGCTGGCTGCGGCCAACCGCCTCAACCAAATGGGGCACAAGGTGACGGTCTTTGAAAAGGACGAAGTGGTCGGCGGATTGCTCCGGCTGGGGATTCCCGACTTCAAACTGAGTAAACGGATTGTCGAACGGCGAGTCAACCTGATGCAGGAAGAGGGTGTCGAATTCAAAACCGGGGTGCAGGTGGGCAAAGATTTGCCGATCAGCACGTTGGTAAAGGATTTCGATGCCGTTTGTATCGCCATCGGGGCGGGCGTTCCGCGCGATCTGCCGGTCGAAGGGCGTGACCTGAAAGGGGTTTATTTTGCCCTTGAGCTGTTGAAACAGCAAAACCGCGTGGTCTCCGGAGCCGAAATCGCGCCGAAAGAGCGCATCTCGGCCAAAGGCAAAAAAGTCTTAGTCATCGGCGGCGGCGATACCGGATCGGACTGCGTGGGCACCTCCATTCGGCAGGGAGCCGCATCGGTCACCCAGATCGAGATCATGCCCCAACCGCCCGAAGGACACAACCCCGACACCCCGTGGCCGGCGTGGCCCAATGTGCTGAAGACCTCCTCCTCGCACGAGGAAGGGTGCGCGCGCCGCTGGAATTTGGACACCCTGCGTTTCATCGGCGAGAAAGGCCAAGTGAAAGGCGTGGAGGTCGAACGGGTCGAGTGGACGAAGGGCGAAGACGGCCGGTGGCAGATGAGCCGCACGGGCGAAAAAGAGGTGATCGAGGCCGATTTGGTACTCCTGTCGATGGGCTTTGTACACCCGGCGCAGGACGACGTGGTCGCCGAACTGCAATTGGCCATCGACCCCCGCAAGAACATCCGGTGCGACGATTCGATGCGCGCCTCGCACAAGAAAGTCTTCGTGGCAGGCGATGCCACCACAGGCGCTTCGCTGGTGGTACGAGCCATGGCCTCCGCCCAAAAAGCCGCCGAAAACATCGACCGCTTCCTGCGATAAAGTCAGTACAACCGATTTACACATACACAACAGGCGGAACCCTTTCGGGTTCCGCCTGTTGTGTTATATGGCTTTGACTGCGACTTTTTTTACAGCCTCGAACTGTTCTTAGAGAACCATCGCGCCTTTTTGCAAAAAGGCGCCCCAAAAACTTTTCTGCTTGTGTGTGCAGGGCGACCATCTCTCCGAGACTTCGTCTTATTTTTCCTGTCCCCCTGCCCTCCAAGCGAGCTTGGGGCGGGACATGAAAAACAAGACGCATTCGCCCGCAGGCGAATGTGATCGCCCTGAAAACACATTCTGAAACAGCGTATTAGGGATTCGGATTTTTGTCGAAAAGTGTTCTCTCTGAAAACAATTTCGTTTCTATATTGATTTGAAGACGCAGACAAAACGGAATGGCCGTTGAGTTTTCAGGTCGAAAACATTCACTCCGCAGGAGGTGAATGCCTCTTGTTTTGGATATTCCTGCCCAAGCTCGCTTGAAGGCAGAGGAATATCCGGAACAAGAGGGGTTGTTCCCGCAGGGAATTTTCGCCCTGCGCACCCAAGCCCAAAAGTTTTCGGTGTCGCCTTTTACAAAAGGCGACGATTTGGGCGACTTTCTAAAAGTCGCAGTCAAAGGCGGCGCAATGGTGCTGTCAAGAACAGTTGCCTTAAAAATCAATGAGTTTGTAGCGTTCAATGGCTTCGGGCAACGAGCAATGGTTGAAGTGCCACCATTCGCTGGTGATTGTTCGAAAGCCTGCCTCGCGCATCACCTCGCGCAACAGGAGGCGGTTTTGCAACTGCTCTTCAGTCAGCTTGCCTTCGGCCACCAGCGCATTTTCCCGGTCGGTATTGGCCTCGAGGCCGAAAAAGTCGTACCCGGTGCCCATCGGCAACGGGGTGCCGCTCGCGTCGAGGATCGACAGGTCGACCGCCGCGCCATAGTTGTGCAGGCCGCCGCCTTTGGTGGGGTTGGAGACATAGTATTGTTTTCCGTTGCGGACGGCGACCTCCCACAGGGCGCGTTGCACCGACATCGGTCGCGCCGCGTCGTAAATGATAAAACGATAGCCGGGATGGCTCTCTTTCAACAGGTTATGCGCCTTGACCAACTTTTCCGCCGCCTCGGGCAACAGGTAAGCCTCGGTCAAATCGACATAGAGCACCTCGCCCACAAAATTATCCGCTGTGGCGTAAACGATATGCACCGCGAGGGTCGGATCGAGCGTTGCGACATTGACATAGCCCATCGCTTCCAACTGCTGAGCCGTGGGGCTTATCGCCACCGGAGACTCCTGTAAGGCCGTTTCAATCGTGCTGTCCGTCGGCAGAGCCGGGTTATCCGCCGGTCGATTGGAGCGGCTTCGACCACCGCAGGCCGTGAGGAGCAACACGCAGATTAGGCTATAAATAGATGTTCGCATGGAACAAATGTACCTTTTTTTCCGTTACTTTGTAAGCAGAAACTATCGACATGACAAAAGTCAATACCCCTTATTTTTTGGCCAAGCGGTTGCGAGCGGGGCAGGGCGGGCGGAAAAACAGCGTGATGATGCGGATCGCGACCCTCAGCGTGGCGATCGGGCTGGCGGTGATGATCTTCGCCTTAGGGGTGATCTTCGGCTTCAAACGGGAGATCACGGCCAAACTGACCGGGGTCATGTCGCACGTGCAGATCACCCGTTTCGAAGGCTCGAACAGCTCGGAAAGCGCCCCCATTTCGGCTCATCAGCCCTTTTTGACCGGGATTGAACAGCTCCCCGGATTCGGGAGTATGCACCGTTATGCCCAGGTGCCAGGCATCCTACGGAGCGACGAGTCGTTTCAGGGCATCCTGCTGAAGGGGGTCGGCGGTGATTTCGATTGGCGTTTTTTCGAGCGCGCGCTGGTCGAGGGGGTGTTGCCGACCGTGAGCGATTCGGTGCGCAACAAGGAGATTTTGCTCTCCAAGCGGTTGGCCGAGGCGATGAAGTTGGCCGTGGGCGATCGGATCGAGCTGATGTTCCTGCAACAGCCGCCGCGCCGGGATCAATATAAAATTGCGGGGCTGTACGAAACCGATATGCAAGACATCGATAACCTGTTGTTACTGACCGATATACGCAACGTCCAGCGGCTGAATCGGTGGGAGGCCGATCAAATTTCGGGCTTCGAGATCATGACGACCGACTTCGACCGCCTCGACGAGTTCAGCGACCAGATTTACGACCTATTGCTCGGCATGAGCGACCGAATCATCGACCCGCTCACGGTGACCAACCTGCGGGAGAGCAACCCGCTGATCTTCGATTGGCTCGACACGCATGACCTCAACGCACTGATTATCATCATTGTAATGCTCTTGGTCGCGGTCTTTAACATGATCGCCGCCATGCTGATTATCCTGTTGGAAAAAACGTCGATGATCGGCATCCTGAAAGCCTTGGGCATGAACGACGGGGCCATTCAGCGCATTTTCATCTACCGCTCGGCGCGCATCGCCCTGCGGGGCATGATTTGGGGCAACGCCATTGGGTTGGCAATCTGCCTGTTACAACAGCAAACCGGGTGGCTGACTCTCAACGCCGACGGCTATTTCCTGACCACCGTGCCGATCCACATCCCCTGGGCGATTGTCGGCGCGCTGAACCTCGGGGTGCTGGCCGTGATCGTCCTGACCCAGACCCTGCCGGCGCGGATCGTCTCCGGCATTTTACCCGAAAAAACCATTCGGTTCGACTAATTATGCAGACTATCAATACGATAAAACCTTACGACGAAAACGCCGCGAAAAAGGAGCAGGTGCGGACGATGTTCAACCGGATCGCCTTTCGGTACGACCTGCTGAACCGCCTGCTTTCGTTCGGAATTGACCGCTATTGGCGCAAAAAAACGGTGGCGCAGGTCGTCGCCCGACACCCCAAAAGTGTGCTCGACGTGGCCACCGGAACGGGCGATCTGGCTCTCGGGCTGGCGCGCGCCATACCCACGGCAACCGTCACCGGAGTCGACCTTTCGGCCGATATGCTGGCCATCGGGCGGCGCAAAATCGAGAAAAAAAGGCTGACGAATGTCGCCGCAATGATCGAGGGCGACGGCGAACACCTGCCCTTCGCCACTGAGGCTTTCGAGGCGGTCACCATTGGGTTCGGGATTCGCAATTTCGAGAACATCCCGGCGGGGCTGGCCGAAATGTACCGGGTACTCTCCCCCGGCGGAAGCGTCCATATCCTCGAATTTGCCATGCCCCGGGGAACGCTTTTCGGGGCACTCTATCACTTCTATTTCCGCCGGATGCTCCCCTTTATCGGCGGCCTCCTCACGGGCGAATACAAGGCCTACCGCTACCTGCAACGGTCGGTCGAAGACTTTCCCTCCAGCGACCGCTTCGCCACCCTGATGCAACAAGCCGGATTCACCGCCCTGACCCAAACCCCCCTGACCCGAGGGCTGACTATCCTCTACCGAGGGGAAAAACAAGCCTGAATCTTTCGATTGAATTTGTCCGATTCTTCTATATCCTCGGTTTTATTACTCGGATAGTTTCGCCCAGGAGTCTTTGAGGGTGACCGTGCGGTTAAAGACGGGGCTGTCGGCGGTCGAGTCCTTGTCTTTGGTAAAATAGCCCATCCGCTCGAATTGGAAGGTGTCGCCGGGCAGGGCATTTTGCAGAGCGGGTTCCATGTAGCCGGTCACGACCCTCAGCGAGTCGGGGTTCAGGTAATCTTTGAACTCTTTGCCCTCCTCCATGTTGCCCATGTCCTCCTTGAGGAATAGGCGGTCGAAGAGGCGAATTTCGGCGGGTACGGTGTGCTGAACCGACACCCAATGGATGATGCCCTTGATTTTTCGCCCGTCGGACGAACCGCCGTGAGCCGACTCGGCATCGTAACTGCAACGAAGCTCAACAACCTGACCCTCAGCATCTTTAATCACCTCGTCGCACCGGATAATGTAGCCATAGCGCAAACGTACCTCCTTGCCGGGCGAGAGGCGGAAATATTTCTTGGGCGGCTCTTCCATAAAGTCACTGCGCTCGATGTAAAGCTCGCGGGTAAAGGGCACCGGACGAGTGCCACTGGTCGGATCCTCGGGGTTATTGACCGCTTGCACCTCCTCGACAGCACCTTCCGGATAGTTGGTAATCACCACTTTAAGCGGATCGAGCACCGCCATTCGGCGCAAAGCCTTCTTGTTCAAATCCTCCCGAACGGAGTACTCCAACAGGCCGAGGTCGATCAAGTTATCGCGTTTGGCCACGCCGACCCGTTCGACAAAGTTCAATAACCCTTGCGCCGAATAGCCCCGACGGCGTATTCCGACAAGGGTCGGCATCCGGGGATCGTCCCAGCCGGAAACGATGCCTTCTTGTACCAATTGTAACAATTTCCGCTTGCTCATCACGGTGTACGTGAGGTTCAGGCGGGCAAATTCGTATTGGTGGCTGGGGTAAATGGCCAGTTCGCGGATAAACCAATCGTACAGCGGGCGGTGGATGTCGAACTCAAGCGTACACATCGAGTGCGTCACCTTTTCGATCGAGTCGGACTCGCCGTGCGCGTAGTCGTACATGGGGTAGATACACCATTTGTCGCCCGTGCGGTGATGAGAAGCGTGTAAAATTCTGTACATCAGCGGGTCACGCAACATCATATTAGGGTGGGCCATGTCGATTTTGGCGCGCAGAACCTTCGACCCATCGGGAAACTCGCCGGCTCGCATTCGCGCAAAGAGGTCGAGGTTTTCCTCTACGCTCCGCTCGCGCCACGGGCTGTTTTTGCCTGGAACAGTGACAGTTCCCCGGGTGAGGCGTATCTCCTCCTGCGACTGATCGTCGACATAAGCCTTGCCCTGCCGGATCAGCTCGACAGCCCAATCGTACAGCTGTTCAAAGTAATCCGAGGCATAATATTCGCCCGCCCATTCAAAGCCGAGCCAGCGAATGTCGTCCTTGATCGAATCGACGTATTCCACATCCTCCTTGACCGGATTGGTGTCGTCGAAGCGCAGGTTGCACTTGCCGCCGTACTTCTTGGCCAGCCCAAAGTCGATGCTAATTGCCTTAGCGTGACCGATATGCAGATAGCCGTTCGGCTCGGGTGGGAAACGAGTTTGAATCGCCTCCATCCCATTGGCTAAGTCGTTCTCGATAATCTCTTCCAAAAAATTCAACGGTTTTTCGTTGATCGTCCCTGCTTCACTAATATCACTCATGATTATCCTATTTTTAAAAGAGTCTGATTAAAAGGCAAAAATAAACATAAAAGTTGAGATCGCTTCAGCCAGCCACTATTTTTATGCGTGAATAAAAACAAGTTTGGCCTTTTAGAGGCCCCCTACCGATAGGGCTTCGGCCACTGTAAACGTACTCCCCCCGATAAAAATCAGGTCATCGGGGGCGGCAAGCGCCTGAGCGCGATGAACCGCCGCCGGAATCGAGGGAATCACCTCGCCGGTAAACCCTCTATCGAAAGCCTGCTGTGCTAACACATTGGCATTCAACGCCCGCTCGATAGTCGCCTGCGTAAAAAGATAATAAGCCTCCCGGGGCAACAGCGGCCACACGCGGGACAAATCTTTGTCATTAACCACTCCGAAGACCACAAAAAGCCGGTTGTGCGGTGTCCGGCGGAGTTGCTCCATCACCTCGCGCAGACCCGCCTCGTTATGCCCCGTGTCGGCAACGACTAATGGCCTCTCGGCCAGCACCTGCCAACGGCCCGAAAGCCCCGTCAAGTGAGCCGCTGAAGCCAATCCCTGCTTCAGGGCTTGTTCCGAAAGGATCAACACCCCCGCGCGGTTCAAAGCCTCCACGGAAGCCAAAACCGTTTTCAGGTTTTTGGTCTGGTAGATGCCCGGTAAATCCAAGCGATAGGTGGTTAAAACGCCTGTTTCTGTATTTTTTATTACAATATCCTGATCGTACAGGTGTATCTCCTGCGAAACCGTTTCAAACCGTTGATCCGCAAAGCAAATCGGAGCCTCCCGCTCGGCGGCAATGCGGGTAAAAACCGGAGCGGTTTCGGGCTGTGTCTCGCCGATAACCACCTGAACGCCAGCCTTAATGATCCCGGCCTTTTCAGCCGCAATCTGCTCCAAGGTATCCCCCAAATACTGCCCGTGGTCGTGGCTGATGTTGGTAATCACGCTCAATAAAGGCGTAATGATGTTGGTCGCATCGAGCCGTCCGCCCATACCGACCTCAACCACAGCGACATCAACCCCCTGTCGGGCAAAATAGTCAAAAGCCATCGCCACCGTCATCTCAAAAAACGACGGATTGATCTCCTCTATCATATTCCCGTGTTTTTCAACAAACGCAACCACCTTATCTTGAGGAATCATCGTCCCGTTGACCTTGATGCGCTCCCGAAAATCGAGCAGGTGCGGAGAGGTGTAAAGCCCGGTTTTATACCCCGCCTCTTGCAAAATAGCCGCAAGGGCATGGCTGACAGAGCCTTTGCCGTTGGTTCCCGCCACGTGAATCGTGTGAAACTTGCCGTGAGGGTGGTCAAAATAAGCATCGAACCGGCGGATAGTCTCCAACCCCGGCTTATATCCCGCCGCCCCAACCTGCTGAAAAACAGGCAAAGAACCGTACAGAAAATCTATCGTCTCGTCGTAAGTCATGCTTTTCTCCATAAAAACACAAAGTTACGGAAAAATCCAACATTCAGTCGGCCTCTCCCCGCCTTGAACTGCGACTTTTAGAAAGTCGCAGTCGAAGGCTAAAAAGGATTGTTAATAAGTGGAGGAAAACCAGAAAAAAAGGCGGAATAAGTTGGGGATAAATTGTCGGTTGAAAAAAGAAAAAAGGGGGTGGTTGGGGTTAGGAATTTGGGTTGGGATTTTTATACTCGAAAGGGGATGAATTTTCCAAATTTATTTATTGGAAAACGACGGTGAAAAAATTGACAGGTTTGGGGTTGGATTTTCAGATAAAAAAGAAAAATTGATGTGTGGATAATTATTATTAACCGTTGTTAATAATGGGTGTAAAGCAAATAATGGGTGTGGTTTAGTGAAATTAAAGGGGTAAAAAAATTGTTTTTAAAACTTTAATAACCAATTTTGCAAAGGGAAAAAATGGTTTTTTCCACACCATCAACAGCTATTATTCTTATTATTAGTTTAAATTTAAATAAAGAAGTAAATAAAAGAATAATGAGGTGTGTAATGAGGTGCGTGAGGAAAACTTTGAATTAAATTTGACTATGGAGAATAAAAATACGGCTTTAATAGACCAGGTATCGAACGAGGGATTTATCCGTCAGGAGGTTGATCCGGCGTTGGATTTGGCTCAGGAGATCGCGCGGCTGAAGCGCGAGAAGAATGCGATTATTTTGGCCCATTACTACATGGTGCCCGAGGTGCAGGACATCGCCGATTTTGTGGGTGACAGCTTGGCGCTTTCTCAGCAGGCGGCTGATACAGAGGCGGATATCATCCTCTTTGCCGGGGTTCATTTCATGGGGGAGACGGCAAAAATTCTCTCTCCGCAGAAAAAGGTGTTGATCCCTGACCTGAATGCCGGTTGTTCGTTGGCTGATTCCTGTAAACCGGCCGATTTTGAACGGTTTATCGCCGAACATCCCGGCCACACGGTCGTTAGTTACGTGAATACCAGCGCCCAGATCAAGGCGTTGACCGATGTGGTGTGTACCTCCAGTAATGCGGTGCAGGTGGTCGAGAGCATTCCGGCGGATCAACCCCTGATTTTTGGCCCGGATCGCAATTTGGGCAACTACATCCGGCAGGTGACCGGGCGGGAAAATATGTTGATTTGGGATGGAGCGTGCCACGTCCACGAGGAATTTTCATTGGAACGTATTTTGGAGCTGAAAAAAGAGTTTCCGCAGGCCAAAATCTTGGTGCATCCCGAGTGTAAAAAGCCGATCCAGCTGATTGCCGATTACGTCGGCTCCACGGCGGGTATCCTTCGTTTCGCCCAAACCGACACGGCAGATACGTACATCGTGGCGACCGAGTCGGGTATTTTACACCAGATGCGCAAGTCTCTCCCACAGAAAACATTGATCGCCGCGCCACCGATGGATTCGATGTGTGGATGTAACGATTGCGCCTTTATGAAGCTGATTTCGCTGAAAAAAATCTACCTGACCCTAAAATACGAACTGCCGGAAATTACAGTCCCCGAAGCCCTAAGACAAAAGGCTGAAAAGTCAATCCGGCGGATGTTGGAGATTTAAAATCATGTAAACAGACTCTTGTGATGAGAAATACTATTTTTTTTATCTCGCTTCTACTATTGATTGGTTCATGCGGAAATCGTAAAACAACCAATCAAGAGGATAAATCTTCTATTTATAATATTGTATTGAGTGATGCACTCAAAAGCAAACAACAGTTCAAACTCTCCGACATTGCGGAGTCGTTCGAATATGTAGAACTCAAGACCCCGCCCGGAATGGTGATAATGGCAGTCCATATCGCTGTATCGAAGGAGTATATCTTTGTGACTTGCAAGGGGGAGGTCTATCAGTTTAGTATGTCTGGCGATTTTATCCGTCCGGTAGGCAGAATAGGCCGTGGGCCGGGAGAGTATCTCAGCGCGATGGATGTCGTGGTGGATGAAAAGAATCGGCGGGTGTCGATTATGAGCTACCCCGCCATATATCACTACTCTTTCGACGGTAGTTTCTTGGGCAGTGTCGAAATGTCTACATACGACGATTTACTGATTGTCTCTGACTCTTTAATTTATGCTTCGTCGGTTCCTTTCGGCTATCAGACATATAAACTCCTATCTTTAGACAGCAATAAGGATACGCTTGGAGGGATTCCAAATCACAATCTGTTTAATACGAACGGATATACAGTTATGTTGAGCCAACAATTTCGTGAACCTTTCTACAAACACAATAATCAGGTGTATTTTAAGGGGTATCAGGATAACGACACCATCTGGCGAATGGACGGGTCGGATTACGCGACCCATGCGGTGATAGATATGGGTCGATACAAGTATCCTGAGCCGACAGATGTAGGTGGCATGGAGAATTGGCACAGGGATTTCATTGCAAAGACGGGCGATTTTTATCAGGTCAACAAGGCGCAAGAGGATGACGATTACATTTATTTGACTTGTGAACCCTATTATAATCCTAAGATGGGGTCGCCGAGAGTTATGTTCGACAAGGCGACAGGTGTGGGATTTTCAGCTGTGACTGCCTCGGGTGAGGCTGGAATTGAAGACGATATGCTGCGTGGCCCCGCTTTTTGGCCGGAGATTATCACCGAGGATAGATACATTTCGGTAGTGGAGGCTTACAAATTATTGGAGGCAACGGAAGATGCGACCGACCTTGCTCCCGAGTTCAAAACGTTTATCGACGGGATAAATGAAAACACAAATACCATCGTAGCGATAGCCAAACGGGGAAAAATCAACCAATAAAGTTAAGTCTATGAAAAAAATTATTGCGTTACTCTTGTTGATTTTATGTTCTCCGGTTCTATCCGCCGCCGGGGAGCAAAGGCTTAAAGTGGTGGTAAAAGATACGGAAGGATATCTCGCTTATGCCTATTTGGAGATCAACAGTCACACGGTGACCTATACCGATTCGTTGGGAGTCGGTTGGATTTCTTACGACCTATTATCCGTGGGAGACACCATTTCGGCATCTTATATAGGGACACCTTCGGTCAGCACGGTATATACCGAGCAAATCCGGGAAAGCGGCTTGTGTGAGTTATTCTATGATAGTCCGTTATTCGGAGGTGTGGTCGACGAGGTCGTTGTTACAGGCAGTGCAGAGAAGTTTTTAGCGAAATCGTTGAAAAACAGTTATGTTGTTTCTGTTAATGGAATATTAGAGGCCGATTTTGAAGCCGAACTAACCACAGAAGACTCGCTAAAGAAAACAATCAAAGGGACATTGAGGGTCGAGAATTTGGTCAGAGACAAGTCATTCGAACGGTTTGCCCAGTTCGGTCGCTTCCACGTATTGAAAGAGATACAAACCTCAGACGACACGACAAAGTTGGCCGGTAAACTCGACAGGCTGGTTCGGGATGCTATGGGTAGTTTTGCCCAAGGGCCTTTTTCTTCGTCGGCCAGGGTGTTGCATCGAAAAAATTATAACAATCAATACGGTTATTTAGGCAAAGAGAACGATATAAAAAAGTTCCGTGTCACCCATACATCCAAACAGGATAATTCGTTTATTTATCAGAGTTTATTGTATGTGGATCCTGCCACACGTACACTCCTGCGTACCGAAGTATCGCTATTAATCTCAGGCTTATTAGATAATATCAAAGCTACTGTTGTTATTGATTATTCCGAATACATTTACCGAAGAAATCACCGAATGCTAATCCCCCAAACTATCGACTATACATCAGAGGTGAGCGGTGAAGTGAGACACATCCGCATCACAAATACAAGATTTAGGGCGTATTAGGGTGATTCTTTTGTGCCTTTGACTGCGACTTTTTAGAAAAGTCGCCCGCCTTGAACTGCCGCTTTTAGAAAGCGGCGCAAATCGCAACTTTTTGTAAAAAGTTGCATCAAAAACTTTTGTGCTTGTGTTGGCAGGACGAAAATTCCCTTGCGGGAATAATCCTCTTGTTCCGGATGCCCCCTTGCCTCCAAGCGAGCTTGGGCAGGTGCATCCAAAACAAGAGGCATTCACCTCCTGCGGAGTGAATGTTTTCGCCCTGAAAAAACACAGGCATTTTCGTTTTATCGACTTCAGACAAAAATATAGACGAAAGTTTCTTACACAAACTCGTCCGCAAGATGTTTGAAACCTTAACACACTGTTATAGAATGTGTTTTCAGGGCGATCACATTCGCCGCAGGCGAATGCGTTTTGTTTTTCATGTCCCGCCCCAAGCTCGCTTGGAGGGCAGGGGGATATGAAAAACAAGACGATGTCCTAAAGGGATGATCGTCCTGTAAAGACAAGCCCAAAAGTTTTCGGTGTCGCCTTTTACAAAAGGCGACGATTTGCGCCGCTTTCTAAAAGCGGCAGTTCGAGGCGGGGTTCTTTAAGAACAGTTCGTGATTTACATAAAAAAACCCCTCGGCAACTTTTTGCCGAGGGGTTTTTTTATGGGTTATTAGAAAAATTATTCTGCTACTTCACGGGGAGGCATCGGGGGCATCGGGCGGCGGAGGCTGTCGATGCTAACTTCTTGAACCGGGGTATTTTGAACACCCGACGGATTGACGATTTGTGCCACTTCTTCCGCTGTTTTGGGCGGTACGGTGATCCCCTCTTTGGTTTGCTCAACGTAAGCCATGGTTCCGTCGGGCAGGTAATAGAGGTAATCCACACTGACGCTTCTGCGTCCCGTTGCACCCGATACTCCATTGAGGGTCAGGGTGGCGTTGTGGTAGAAGAGGTAGTTTTGGCCTTTAAATTCGGCGATTCCGGGGTGGATGGTGAAGCTGTTTTCAGCCATTCCGCTCAGCAGGCCGCGATAAGTCCACGGGCCTTCCATGCTCGGGGCGGTGGCGTAACTGATTGTCTCGCGACCCTGACCCATCGAAGCATAGGTGAGGTAATAGAGGTCGTTGTGTTTGCTCAACCAAGGGCCTTCGACATACCCCGGTGTGCGTAACACCTTGATTTCGCCGTCGAGTTCGGTCATGTTCGGTTTGAGTTTCACGAGGAAGCAGGTACCGTTCCCCCAGCTCATCCACGGCGTTCCGTCGTCGTCGATCAGGACGGTCGGGTCGATGTCGTTCCACCAGCCACGCATCCCGTTCGGGGTCATGTCGTCTGTGATGAGCGGTTTGCCGATCGCGTCGGTAAAAGGCCCAAGCGGGCTGTCGGCAACGGCCACACCGACCGTCTTGCTGTTGTACGGTTCACCGGCCTGCACGGTGGTGTAGAAATAGAATTTGCCGTCGCGTTCAACCACTTGCGAAGCCCATGCCTCGCCGATACCCCATTCAAAGTCGGTCGGAGCCAGCACATAACCGTGATCCGTCCACGTTTTCATGTCTTTGGTCGAATAGCACAGCCATTCGGTGATGTTGAAATCGACCCCGTCCGGTGCTTCGTCGTGACCGACATAGAGGTAGAGTTTTCCGTCGTAAACCAGCGGTGCCGGGTCAGCCGAGAAGACGTTGGTAATGATCGGGTTCCCGGTGATTTTGAACTTTTGGCCCGAATCGCAGGACGACAGGAGTGCCAACAGGCAAATAGCTGCGGTAAAAATGTTTTTCATAAGCACGTATTTTTAGTAAGAAGTTTAAAAAAAGATATTTCTGTTACAACCTTGAAACTACTTGCAAAAGTACAAATTAAGTTGAAATAGCGTATTTTTTCACACTCTTTTTACAAATTAAAAACTAACTTTGCTTTCAATCCAAACAAATATGAAAACAGAGAATCTACCCAAACTGCTCTCAAGGGCGACGATCATCCCGTTTATCTTGGTTACCTCCCTCTTTTTTGCCTGGGGGTTTGCCAACGACATCACCAATCCGATGGTCAAGGCGTTTTCCAAAATATTCCGCATGAGCGTCACCGACGGCGCGCTGGTACAGTTGGCCTTTTACGGCGGTTATTTTGCGATGGCCTTTCCGGCGGCGATGTTCATCCGCAAATTTTCGTACAAGGCGGGGATTTTGATGGGCTTAGGGCTTTATGCCGTCGGTGCCCTGCTCTTTATTCCGTCGGCGGCCATTGGGGTTTATTTTCCCTTTTTGATCGCTTATTTTATTTTGACCTGCGGCCTCTCTTTTCTCGAAACCAGCGCTAACCCCTATATCCTGAGCATGGGCGATCCGCGCACGGCGACCCGTCGGCTCAATTTGGCACAGGCGTTCAACCCCATGGGGTCGTTGTTGGGTATGTTTTGCGCGATGAATTTTATTCAGGCTCGGCTCAACCCACTCGATACAGCCGGGCGGGCCACCCTTTCGGAGGCCGATTTTCAGGCCGTTAAGGCGGCCGATTTGGAGGTCCTGATCTCACCTTATGTGATCCTCGGTTTGGCTATTTTGGTGCTGTTTTTCTTGATCCTCTTTGTGCGGATGCCGAAAAACGCCGACCGGGAACACTCCCTGCACATCGGAGCCTCGTTGAAGCGGCTGTTGCGCCTGCCCCGTTACCGCGAGGGCGTGGTCGCTCAATTTTTTTACGTCGGCGCGCAGATCATGTGCTGGACTTTTATCATTCAGTACGGCACGCGGATTTTCGTCGGGCAGGGCATGGCCGAGGCCGATGCCGAAGTGTTGAGCCAGCGATACAACATCGTGGCCATGATCGGCTTCTGTGTCAGCCGGTTTATCTGCACCTTCCTGCTGAAATACATCTCTCCCGGCAAACTGCTGATGGCTCTTTCCGTGGCGGCCTCGGTGTTGGTGGCCGGGGTGATCGGCTTGCGCGACATCAACGGGCTGTACTGTCTGGTCGGTGTGTCGGCCTGTATGTCGCTGATGTTCCCGACCATTTACGGCATCGCGCTGGACGGCATCGGTGACGATGCCAAATTCGGTGCCGCCGGCCTCATCATGGCTATTCTTGGGGGCTCGGTGATGCCGCCTTTGCAGGCTTCGATCATCGACTTGGGAACGGTTTCCGGCTTTCCGGCGGTCAACCTCTCCTTTGTCTTGCCGTTGATTTGTTTTGTCGTGGTTGCCGTGTATGGCTACCGAACGTTCCGTGTCTTTTATAAAACTGAATAATACTATGTCACAAACCATACAACCGATTGATCCGGCCTCGGTGCCGAAGAAAAAACTGAATACGGGGGACGAAATTCCCGTGATCGGGCTGGGCACCTTTGCCTCCGACAATTACGACAACCCCACCGTTGCCGAGGCCGTGCGCACTGCCGTGCGTTTGGGTTATCGTCACATCGACTGCGCCTCGGTCTATGGCAACGAAAAGGAGATCGGGGCGGTGATCGGCGAACTGATCGCCGAGGGTACGGTCACCCGCGCCGAGTTGTGGATCACCTCGAAGGTGTGGAACGACAGCCACGGCGATGTCGAAGGTTCCTGTCGGCGCACGTTGGACGATTTGGGGCTGGATTACCTCGATCTTTACTTGGTGCATTGGCCTTTTGCCAACTCCCACGCCAAAGGGGTTTCGGTCGAATCGCGCGACCCGAGTGCGCGGCCATACAGCCACGAGGCCTATCGCGAGACTTGGCGGGCGATGGAGACATTGGTCGACAAGGGTTGGGTGCGTAACATCGGCACCTCGAACATGACCCGTCCGAAGATGGAGCGGCTCTTGGCCGATTGCCGGATTCGCCCGGCGGTCAACGAGATGGAGTTGCATCCCCATTTTCAACAGCCCGCATGGTTTGATTACCTGATGCAGGAGACCATTCAGCCGATCGGTTTTTGCCCGTTGGGGTCACCCAACCGCCCCGAACGCGACCGCACCCCGGAGGATACCAGCCCGATGGAAGACCCGGTGATCCGCCGGATCGCCGAGGCTCATGGTGTTCATCCGGCTGTTGTTTGCCTAAAATGGGGCGTTCAGCGCGGCGAGGTGGTCATTCCGTTTTCGGTCAAGGCCGAAAAGATAGCGTCGAACCTCTCGGGCGTGGTCGGTGATCCGCTTTCCGCCGCCGAAATGGAGGCGATCGGGCAGATCGACCGCGAGTGCCGTCTGGTCAAAGGGCAGGTGTTTTGCTGGCCGGGAGCGACGTGGGAAGACCTCTGGGACTAATAAAGGGAACTTCGAAAAATCCAAAATACTGCGTTACGCTCCCTCAGAAAAATGCTCGAGTACGTTTAGTACACTGCGCTTTTTCTTTGGTCGCAAGCCTTGTCTTTTGAATTTTTGGAAGTCCCCTAAAGTGTAAGAATTGTTACAAAAAACCAAAAACAATAAAAACAATGGGAAACAAAATGAAGGCGGCCTATTTGCCGGGCGATAGTACCGTGATTTTCAAGCAGGTCGACATACCGGAACCGGGTCACGGGGAGGTGCTGATTAAGATGAAATCGTCGACGATATGCGGGAGCGACATCCGCGCCATCTACCACGAGCACGTGGGCAAAGGCCCCGAAGGGTATCAGGATAAAATCTGCGGCCACGAGCCGAGCGGACAGATCGTCAAGGCCGGGCCGGGCTTGCGCCGTTTCAAGGAGGGCGACCGGGTGGTGGTTTACCACATTTCGGGGTGCGGCGTCTGCAACGATTGCCGCCGGGGCTATATGATTAGCTGTACCAGCCCCTTCCGCCGGGCTTATGGCTGGCAACGCGACGGCGGGATGGCCGAATACCTGCTGGCCGAGGAGAAAGACCTCATTCTGTTGCCCGACTCGTTGACCTATACCGACGGGGCGCAGATCGCCTGCGGCTTCGGCACGGTGTACGAAGGGCTTGAAAAGATCGGCATCAGCGGCAACGACGCCGTGTTGGTCGTTGGCCTCGGGCCGGTCGGGCTGGCGGCCTGTATGTTGGCTAAGGCCATGGGGGCCAATCTGGTGATCGGTGCCGATACCGTGGCCGAGCGAATCGAGATCGCCCGCGAAAAAGGGTTGGTCGATCATGCCTTTTTCTCGGACGGGGAGACACTCCAAAAAATCAAGGCACTGACCGGCGGCAATGGGGTCGAAAAGGCCGTTGACTGCTCCGGCAATACTTATGGTCGTCAATTGGCGGTACGCGCGGCGCGCAAATGGGGCAAAATCGTCCTGATCGGTGAGGGAGGTACCATGGAATTGAACCCCAGCCCCGACCTGATCCACGACCAAAAATCGGTTTACGGCTCTTGGGTGACCAACCTCTGGCGCATGGAAGAGCTGGTCGAACGCATCGTCCGCTGGGGCATCCACCCCGAAGATTTGGTGACCGACCGCTATCCCTTAGACAAAGCCCCGGAGGCCTTTGCCCTGATGGCCGAAGGCAAATGCGGAAAGGTAGCTGTGGTCTTTGACGAAGAATTGAAATAAAGAATGGAGTCTAAAACTTACGGCAACGACCGCCGGTTTATCGAACAGCATCTTGATACGGTCGAAATCGCGCTCGGCGAGAAGCGGGTGTTGACGACCCCCTCGTTGCAGGGGCGGGTCGTGACCAGCACAACGGCAGGCGAGGGCGGATACAGCTTCGGCTGGATCAATTACGCGCTGATTTCCAGCGGGAAAACCCTGCCCCATTGCAACAATTTCGGCGGTGAAGACCGTTTTTGGCTCGGGCCGGAAGGGGGACAACACTCCCTGTTTTTCCGCAGCGGCTCCGATTTTTCGTTTGACGATTGGCAAACTCCGGCGGTGATCGACACCGAGGCGTGGGCGGTGACCGAAAAGAGCGAGGCGCTGGTGTCCTTCCGCAAGGAGGCGCTGTTGCAGAATTACGGCGGAACGCCGCTGGCCCTCGGGTTTGAACGGCGAGTTCGGTTGCTCGACGATGCCCAGTTGGGCGAAATGCTTCCGATTTCGCTCCCGGCCGGGGTCGATTACGTCGCTTTCGAGAGCGAAAACAGGCTGACCAACCGGGGCGACTTTGAATGGAACCGCCAAACCGGGATGCCGTCGATTTGGATTCTCGGGCAGTTTACCCCTTCGGACGACAATACGATCATCATCCCCGTGCGCCCCGCCGCCGATTCTACGATCAACGATGCCTATTTCGGGAAGATTCCCGCCGATCGCCTTCGGGTCACCGATACCGCGCTCTACTACACGGGCGATGGCCGGATGCGCGGAAAGATCGGCATCCCGCCCGCGATGACCCTCCCCCTGTGTGGCGCGCTCGATCGCCAGAACGGGACGCTGACCCTTGTCCGCTTCAGTTTCGACCCGAAGCAAACGACCTATGTCAACTCGATGTGGGAGCATCAGGACGACCCGTTCCGGGGCGATGTCATCAACGCCTACAACGACGGGCCGTTGGACGACGGCTCGATCATGGGGCCTTTCTACGAGTTGGAAACGTCGTCACCGGCGGCCAACCTGCGCCCGGGGCAGACCCTGACCCATCGCCACACGACGATCCATTTCAAGGGCGAATTGGCCCTGTTGGAGCAATTGGCCAAACAAATCTTTAGCCTGTAAGCCACTAATTTAAAACAAAATAGAATGAAAAAAATAGTTTATCTCTTCGCGCTGTTGCTTTCGGCCTGTTGCGGCTCCGAGCCAAAGCAGGAACTCAAATTGTGGTACGACCAACCGGCCTCGCGCTGGGAGGAGGCTCTGCCGTTGGGCAACTCCCGCTTGGGGGCGATGGTCTACGGCATCCCCGGTCGGGAAGAGCTTCAGCTGAACGAAGAGACGATATGGGGAGGCCGTCCCTACCGCAACGACCGCCCGGAGGCATTGGAAGTCTTGCCCGAGGTGCGCCGACTGATCTTCGAGGGGAAAAACAGCGAGGCCGACCGGCTCATCAACGAGAACTTTTTTACCCGAGCACACGGGATGCCTTATCAAACTGCCGGGAGCCTGATCCTGAATTTCTCCGGTCAAGATAGTTGTACCAATTATTACAGAGAACTCGATCTCAACCGCGCCGTGGCCCGAACCACTTATACCGTCGACGGAGTCGATTACGGGCGGGAGGTCTTCGCCTCTTTTGCCGATGATGTGATTGTTATGCGGCTGACGGCCAGCAAAAAAGGCGCGCTTTCGTTCGATGCCGAGTACCTCTCTCCGGCTCCCCACACCGTGGCGGCGCAGGGCGATGTGTTGGTGCTTTCGGGCGAAGGCACTGCCCACGAGGGGATTCCGGGCGAAGTGCGCTACCAAATTCATACGGCGATTCAGAACGAGGGCGGGAGCGTCACGGTCACCGACGACAAAATTTCGGTCACCGGAGCCACCACGGCAACCCTCTACCTTTCGATCGGCACGAATTTCATCGACTACAAGGCCCTCGGCGGTGATCCCGCCGAAAAGGCTTCATCGAAATTGGCGGCGGCCATGACCCAAAAATACAAAAAGGCCGTCAAGGCCCACTCGAAAATCTACGCCGAACAGTTCGACCGCTTTCAGCTCGACTTGGGGAGCCTTCCGGAAGCTGAAGCCCTGACGACCACCGAGCGGATTGTCCAATACGCTGAAAATCAAGACCCCGGACTGGTTACCCTGTTGACCCAATTCGGGCGTTACCTGCTCATCTCCTCCTCCCAGCCGGGAGGTCAACCCGCTAACCTGCAAGGGATTTGGGCCAACGCGCTGGTTCCGCCGTGGGACAGCAAATACACGATCAACATCAACGCCGAGATGAATTATTGGCCCGCCGAGGTGACCAACCTTTCGGCCAACCACGAACCTTTCTTGAAAATGGTTCAGGAGCTGAGCGAAAGTGGTTGGGGTACGGCCAAAACCATGTACGGTGCCGAGGGGTGGGTGGCTCACCACAACACCGACATTTGGCGGGTGACCAGCCCGATCGACTATGCGGCCTCGGGAATGTGGCCGACCGGCGGCGCGTGGGTCAGCCAACACCTGTGGGAACACTACCTTTATACGGCAGACAAAGCCTTTTTGGCAGAGGTCTATCCGGCGATGAAGGGAGCCGC
>JAISHQ010000014.1 GCA_031262465.1 Rikenellaceae bacterium | reverse complement strand
AAAAGCGAACTTGTTCGCAATTTTGCCGAGGCGCGAAGGAGAAAAGCGAAGCTAAATGCTCGAGTACGTTTAGTACACTGCGCTTTTGCCTCGGTCGCAAGCCTTGTCTTTTGAATTTTTGGAAGCCCCCTAAGATATAAAAGGAACTATGAATACTTTCGGACGTATTTTTCGCATTTCGATCTTCGGCGAGTCGCACGGCGAGGCGTTGGGTGTGGTGATCGACGGCTGTCCGCCGGGCATTGCGCTGAGTGTCGACGATTTTCTTCCCGATTTGGCGCGTCGCAAAAGCGGCGCGCGCGGAACGACCCCCCGCAGGGAGGCCGACCTTCCCGAAATCGTCTCCGGTGTCTTTGAGGGGCATACCACGGGCGCGCCGTTGACCGTTCTATTTCGGAACGAGAACACCCGTTCGGGCGATTACCGCAACTTGGTCGACCATCCCCGTCCGGGGCACGCCGATTGGGTGGCCGACCAAAAATTCGGTGGTTTTCAGGACTATCGGGGCGGCGGTCACTTTTCCGGGCGCATCACGCTGGGGCTGGTGGCCGCCGGGGTGGTGGCCAAAAAGATGGTGAGCGGGGTGAACATCCGCGCGGAGATTCTCTCGGTGGGCGATTGTACTGATCCGGCTCATTTTCAAGACGTTGTTGAAGAGGTGCTCCGCACGGGTGACTCGGTTGGTGGCGTGGTCGAATGCGTGGCCGAAAAGTTGCCGGTGGGGTGGGGCGAGCCGTTTTTCGACTCGGTCGAATCGCTCATCTCCCACGCGGTTTTTGCCATTCCGGCCATCAAGGCGATCGAGTTTGGTGCCGGTTTCGCCGTGGCGCGGATGAAAGGGAGCCAAAACAACGACCCGATTGCCGACGCTTCGGGGCGGACGCTGACCAATCACGCCGGTGGGGTCAATGGCGGGATCACCAACGGCAATCCGCTCATTTTCAGGGTCGCTGTCAAACCGACTGCCAGCATCTCCCGGCCTCAGCCCACGTGGAACACGGCCTCGGGGCAAGTGGAGGAGCTGACGATCAAAGGTCGGCACGATGCCTGCATCGCCCTGCGTGTGCCGGTGATTGTGGAGGCGGTGACGGCGATTGTGTTGGCCGATCTGTCCATGATACATAAATAGAAAGATATTGCATAGTTCCGAAATTTAGTTACCTTTGTCAGACATTTTTAGCCGATCAAGTGACGGTTTTTGATAAATACGCTCTGAATTTCAAGGGGTTATCGCTCGGTGCTCATCATTTTGAGTATGCCGTTGACGATGACTTTTTCGGTGCGTTCGAGGGTTCGGAAATCACTCGGGGTGATGTGGATGTGCAGGTCGACCTGCTCAAACAGCCCTCGATGCTGACGCTGAACTTCGAGATGCAGGGCGATGTGGAGGTGGCTTGTGACCGCTGTTTGGGCGAATTTCGGATGCCTGTCGACTATCGCGGGACGCTGTTGGTCAAATTTGCCGACGATCCGCCCGAAAGCGACGGCGAGGTGCTTTGGATTCACCCGGCGGAGAGCCAAATCGACTTGGCGCAGTACATTTACGAAAGCATCGTGCTGAGCCTGCCTTTCCAGCGGATTCATCCGGTGGACGACGATGGCCGCCCGACGTGCGACCCACAGATGCTGGAACGCTTTCGGATCGTCACCGGCGAGGAGTTCGACCAAATGTTCCCAGCTGAGGCGGTCGACGCCCAGGCTCAGAGCGAAACACAAGCCTCGTGGGAGAGCCAGCTGGCCGCTGTCAAGGCAAAAATGGAACAAGAAGAAGACGAAAAAGAATAAATTGACAACGATTAAATAATTTTACAATCATGGCACATCCTAAACACCGAATCTCCAGCACGCGGAGAGATAAAAGACGGACACATTACAAAGCGGAGCTTCCGACCCTGGCCACCTGTTCGAACTGCGGTTCGATGATCCGCTACCACCGGGTTTGCCCGGAATGCGGTTTCTATCGGGGCAAACAAACCACCGAACAGAAAGCAGAATAGTCACCCTCGCTTCTTAAAAGAAGGTCCCCTATGAAGATAGGATTAGATGCGATGGGCGGCGATTACGCACCCGAGGCCGCTGTCTTAGGTGCGATTGAGGCGTTGGAGCAGATTGGCGACGACACCCGGATCACCCTGTTTGGCGACGAGGCCCGGATCACGGAGATTCTCTCCCGTGAGGGGTGTCCTGCGTCTTCATTCGACATCGTTCCGACCACGGAGGTGATCGAAATGGGCGACCATCCGGCACAGGCGTTTACCAAAAAGAGCGATTCGAGCATCGTCGTGGGCTTCCAGCACCTGAAAGAGGATAAGATTCAGGGCTTTGCCAGCGCGGGCAGTACCGGAGCCATGATGGTGGGCAGTAGCATGGTTATCAAGCAGATCGAGGGCGTGATTCGTCCGACGATTTGTACGGTCGTGCCTACCGATAGTGGCCGCGAGTCGGTGCTGTTGGATGTCGGGCTGAATGTCGACTGCAAACCCGATGTGCTCTACCAATACGGGCTGATCGGTAGCATCTACGCCAAAGCGGTGTTGGGGGTCGACCGTCCGCGAGTGGCGCTGTTGAATATCGGCGAAGAGCCTGAAAAGGGCAATTTGGCCACCAAAGCGGCTTATGAGCTGATGAAAGAGACCGAGGAGTTTTACTTTGTCGGCAACGTCGAAGGCAACCACCTGTTCGATCAGGAGATCGCCGATGTGATCGTTTGCGACGGCTTTGTGGGCAACGTGGTTCTCAAGGAGGTCGAAGGCTTTTACGGCCTGATGGTCAAACACGGCATCTCCTCGCCCTTTATTCGCGCGCTCAATTACGAAGAGATCGGTGGAACGCCCGTTTTGGGCATCAATTCGACCGTCATTATCGGCCACGGCTGTTCGACGCCCAAAGCGATCCGGAACATGATCCTGCAAACCGAAGAGGCCGTAAAATCCGGCGTGGTCACCAAATTCAAGGAGGCGTTTAACTGATGAAAAAACCGATCACTGCCGCCATTACCGGTGTCGGAGGCTATGTGCCCGACTACATTCTGGACAACGAAGAGTTGAGCCGGATGGTCGACACGAGCGACGAGTGGATCATGACCCGCATCGGCATCAAGACCCGCCACATCCTCAAAGGCGACGGCATCGGAACCTCTTATATGGGCATCCGCGCCGTGCGCGAACTGCTCGACAAAACGGGCACTGACCCGGCAGAGATCGAAGTGGTGATTTGCGCCACCGTCACCCCGGATATGTCTTTCCCCTCGACGGCCAACCTGATTAGTTATAAGTGTGGCATCATGAATGCCTTTGCCTTCGACATCTCGGCGGCGTGCAGTGGCTTTCTCTTTGCCTTGCACACGGGCGCGCGGTACATCGAGAGCGGATCGAAAAAGGTGATCGTGATCGGAGCCGACAAAATGTCGTCCATCGTCAATTACAAAGACCGTTCGACCAGCCCGATTTTCGGCGACGGTGCCGGTGCTGTCCTGTTGGAACCCTCCACCGACGGATACGGCGTGTTGGACTCCGACCTCCACTCGGATGGCGGCGGATTCATTCACCTCCACATGAAAGGGGGCGGCTCGGCCTATCCGGCCTCCAAAGAGACGATCAAAAAGGGGTGGCACTACATTTATCAGGAGGGACAACCCGTTTTCAAGGCGGCTGTCTCCAAAATGGCCGAATCGGCGCAGGAGGTCATGGAGCGAAACGAACTGACCTCGGACGACATCCGCTATCTGGTTCCCCATCAGGCCAACAAACGCATCATCGACGCAACGGCGCGCCGCATGGGGCTTTCGGCCGCCAAATGTATGCTCAATATCCAGCGGTACGGCAACACGACCGCCGCAACCATTCCCCTCTGCCTGTGGGATTATGAGTCGCGCCTCAAACGGGGCGACAACCTGATCTTGGCCGCTTTCGGCGGGGGCTATACTTGGGGCGCACTCTACTTGAAATGGGCTTACGACGGCAATCTGCCGACCCAATGCCCCGCCGTTCCCGCGTTGGACGAAGAATAGGCTCCACCGGGAAATGTAAATAACCCGTCTGTAAAAACATTCCGGTACACACCGGACTCGGAACAACTGAGGTCTTATAGTTCAAGGGATAGAACGGAAGTTTCCTAAACTTTAAATCCAGGTTCGAGTCCTGGTAAGACCACAAAACCACCAAGCGACCCCCGAAAGGTCGCTTTTTTGAACTCAAATACGATACTACTTCGGCCTATGAAAACGGTGATATGGATTTTTTTGCTTTTACTCGCGAGCGCCCGTACCTCGCTTTGTGGCGCGGAGTATAAAGACGAGAACCGTCGATTCAGTATGGAATTGACAGAGGACTGGCGTGTCGAACAAAACGGCGGGGAGAGTCTGCTTCTTTCTGCCCATAGGGGCGATTCGGAAATCTATGTCTACGTCAACGCCATCGAGAAAAAGGATTCTCGATACAGTATCAAAAAGATACGAAAAAAACGAAACGAAGTATTTATTCCCGAGGGTGGAACACTCGTTCGGGAGGACTTGTTGCCCGTCTATGATTTGTTTCGCGATCGTATCGTTCGGGTGTTCCGCTTTCCGGACGGATACTATATGAAACAGGTGGTCGTGGTTCGAAACGATGCTGTGTTTATCGTCAATATGTACAACGGGACTGACGATTTTTTTGCCGAAGAACCGATCGTGGCTTCAATCGACGTGCATCATACACTGAAGAGTCATTTCTCCCTGCTTGGGGACAATGTGGGAGTATTCGGACTTTTGGCACTTGGTCTGTTTGCCGCGCTGGGTTATGGTTTTGACCGATTGCGCAGAACAAATAAGTGGCTTGCCGGGAGTATTGTGTTGGTCTCGTTGGTGGCTTTCGCCGGAATGTATGTTCTGCTAAAACAGGACATGATATTAGCTATCCTTGTCCTGTTATTCTATTTTATAATGTGGATGAGCCTGCAAAAAAACGTTTTCACAAATATATTGAACGATGTCGCCCGGCGCATCGACTGAGCACGTTCAACGCATTTAAATTTTGGGCCAATGTAAAAGTAGGGGTAATGGTGCAAAAAGTGGCGCTTGGGAGAAGCTGTAGAGTGCTGATTATTTTGCAATTACAGGGATAAAATAGAGATTAGTAGAAACCGGTTTCTACTAATCTCTATTTTTTAT
>JAISHQ010000049.1 GCA_031262465.1 Rikenellaceae bacterium | reverse complement strand
CAATTAACGGGCTTCGGCTATCCGGCTGTACCATCCTTACCAAAAAGGAAAAGGACACAGCACTCCTTTTTCCTTATTCTTCCGGTTTGGCTCTGGTAAGCCGCGAGATCCAAATAAGTAAAAGCAGCCCGTGCCCTTGTGAGGGGTACAGACTTGCTTGACTTATTCTCGATCTCTATAAACTACCAGATTCAACCGGATCGAATATGTCTTGCAAGTTGCAATATCTTGTGTTAATCAGACCACTGTCTCCTAAACTATTGCTTCTTATGTCAATGCAAAGGAACAGCTTTTTTTCGTGAAACGATGGATAATATCACACAAAAAAATCGCGAGCTGCTGAATTTAACGACAAAAATAGGAGGGCACTATGCAAAATCAAAGCATAGTTTGGAATAAATTGTGAAATTGTGCACAAATTGCGTGCAAACAAAAAATCAGCGACTACCGGAATTATTCCTAAGTCGCTGATTTCTTTTGGTAGCGAGACCGAGGATTGAACTCGGGACCTCATGATTATGAATCATGCGCTCTAACCAGCTGAGCTATCTCGCCATGACTTTTTGCGGTGCATTCACACCCCAAAAATTCGATGCAAAGGTAATAGGTATTTCTAAAAATCCAAACCGTTCCCCTGCTTTTTCTCCGGGGTGGACACATTTCGGAGTTTACTTCTTAAAAAAACATTAAATTTGTGCAACTTTGTCTCCAAGAAGACTTAAAAAAGATACCTATGTCCCTCTTATCGCGGCTGATGAAGCTCGTTTTTACCCGGCGGATGGCGCAGATCGACGCTTTTCGCCGAAATCCCCGGCAGGCTCAGGAGCGGCAATTGAGCCGTCTGATCCGGCACGGGCGGCGCACCGCGTTTGGCAAGGATCACGGGTTGGATGCGGTGAAGGATTACGCTGATTTTCAGCGACAAGTACCCTTGCAGGATTACGACTCGCTGAAGCCCTACATCTCCCGCGCCCGCGAGGGGGAGGTATCCGTTCTGTGGCCGGGGCGGGTCAGGTGGTTCGCCAAATCGTCGGGCACGACCAACGACACCAGCAAATTCATCCCCGTCACCCGAGCCGGGTTGCGCCAGGGGCATATGCAAGGGCCTAAAGATGTGGCGGCCTTTGTGTTGAAACTCTTTCCCTGCACCCGCGCTTACGACGGCAAACTGCTCACCTTAGGCGGAAGCCACCGGCTCGACCCGTTGGGCGACCACGCCCAGAGCGGCGACTTGTCCTCGATTCTGATCGAAAATACGCCGTGGTGGGCACTCTCCAAGCGTGTGCCCGGGGCGAAGACGGCCTTGATCCCCGATTTTGAGGAAAAAGTGCGCCGGATCGCTGAGGAGACCCTCGGCCAACGGGTGACGGCTTTTGCCGGGGTGCCTTCGTGGAACTTGGTGATGCTGAATAAGATATTGGAGATTTCCGGCAAAGAAAATCTGCTGGAGGTCTGGCCGGAGATGTCCTGCTTCATCCACGGCGGGATGAGCTTTGAGCCTTACCGCGCGCAGTACGAGGCGCTGATCCCCTCGGCGCAGATGAACTATTTGGAGACCTACAACGCCTCCGAGGGCTTTTTTGCCATACAGGACGATCCGGCGCGCCGGGATATGTTGCTCATGCTCGATTACGGCGTTTTTTACGAATTTTTGCCGGTCGACCGCTTGAATGACCCCACGCAAGCCCTCCCGCTGTGGCAGGTCGAGCAGGGGGTCAATTACGCCCTGATTATTTCCAGCAGTAACGGGCTGTGGCGTTATCGGATCGGCGACACGGTCGAGTTTACCACGCTGGCCCCCTATCGCATCCGCATCACCGGACGCACCAAGCTCTACATCAACGCCTTTGGCGAGGAGGTCATCATCGACAACGCCGAAAAGGCGATCGAGGCCGCCAGCCGTGCCACGGGAGCGGCGGTGACCGACTATACCGCCGGGCCGGTCTACATGAGTGGCAAGGGGAAAGGGGCACACCAATGGCTGATCGAATTTTCGCGACCGCCGGATAGCCTGCCCCGTTTTGTGGAGACGCTCGATGCCACTTTGCAGGAGGTCAACTCGGATTACGCCGCCAAACGGTTCAAGGATACGACCTTGTACGCCCCTGTGGTCGATGTTCTGCCCTCCGGGGCGTTCTACCGCTGGATGGAGAGCCGGGGCAAGACGGGCGGACAAAACAAGGTGCCTCGTCTTTCCAATGGGCGGGAGTTTATTGAAGAGTTACTAAAAATAAACGACATACCATGAACGAAAAAGAACCCACCACCATGCGCAGTGCCCTCTTTGTGGGGACGGCTCACCCCTACCGGGGTGGATTGAGCTTTTTCAACGAGATGCTCACCCGGATATTCAACAAGCGGGGCATTCGTTCGAAAATCTATACCTTTACCCTCCAATACCCTGCCTTTCTCTTTCCGGGCAAGACGCAATATTCCGCGACACCCGCCCCGGAGGATGTGCGGATCGAACGGCGGGTCAACACGATCAACCCGCTGAATTGGCTCCGTGTCGGGCTTCTCATCCGAAAGAGGTGTCCCGATGCGCTGGTCGTCCGCTATTGGTTGCCCCTGATGGCTCCCTGCTTCGGGACGATCTGTCGCCTTGTCCGGGGCAACGGCCACACCCGAGTGTTGGCCTTGTTAGACAACATTGTGCCGCACGAACGCCGTCCGGGCGACCGGGCATTGACCCGCTATTTTGTCGGCGGTGTCGACGGCTTTATCTATATGTCGGATCAGGTCAAAGCCGACCTCGACCGCTTTACCACCACCAAGCCGGCTCTCTTCGCGCCTCATCCGCTTTTTGACGTGTACGGAAAGGCGATTGGCAGGGAGCAGGCCTGCGCCGCCATAGGGCTTGATCCGGCCATGCGTTATTCGCTCTTTTTTGGCTATGTCCGTGATTACAAAGGACTTGATTTGTTAATCAAGGCTTGGGGCGAGATGAAACGGCAGGGCACATTGGGCGATCGGCGGCTGATTGTGGCGGGCGAATATTACGGCAACCGGGAGAAATACACCGCCCTGATCCATCAAAACCGGGTACAGAACGAGGTATTGGTCTTCGACCGCTTTATCCCCGACGAGCAGGTGAGGTTCTTTTTTTCGGTGGCCGATCTGGTGATTCAGCCCTACAAAACGGCGACACAGAGCGGTGTGACGCAGGTCGCTTACCACTTCGGGGTGCCGATGATTGTCACCCGCGTGGGCGGGCTGGCCGAAATTGTGCCGGACGGGAAGACGGGCTATGTGGTCGACACAACGCCCGAGGCGATCGCCGAGGCTGTCGAACGTTTTTATGCCGAGGGGCGCGCCGAGGAGTTCCGCCGCAACATCGTCGAGGAGAAAAAACGCTTTTCGTGGGAGGCCATGGTCGACCGCTTCGAAGAACTATACCGCTTGACTCAAGAGGATTAAAAAAGGATAAAGGAGGTCTATATTTATGTACATCGCCATTGCAGGCAATATCGGAAGCGGCAAAACGTCGTTGACCGAAATCCTGACTCAGGAATTTGGATTTGTCGCCAATTACGAGGACGACAACAACCCCTATATCGGGGATTTTTACGAGGACATGAACCGCTGGTCGTTCAACTTGCAGGTCTATTTCCTCGGTCGCCGGTTGCACCAAATGCTGGCCATGTTGCGAAGCAATGCCAACATCGTGCAGGATCGCACGGTCTATGAAGATGCCCACATTTTCGCCCGGAACCTCCACGAGTCGGGGCTGATGACCACCCGCGATTTCCAAACCTATATGCAGATTTTCGACCTATCCAGCGGGCTAATCCAACAACCCGACCTGCTCATCTACCTGAGAGCCAGCGTGCCGACACTCATTAGCCAGATTCAGCGGCGGGGACGCTCCTATGAAATGTCGATTTCCGAGGAGTACCTGCGCCGGCTGAACGAACGCTATAACGATTGGATCGAACACCACTATCCGGGCGAGGTACTGGTCATTGATGTCGATCGGGACGATTTTATCCTCTCGCCCGCCTCGCGCGAGCGGATCGTCGCCGAGGTGCGCCAACGGATCGAAGCGCACCAAAGCCGCTCCCTGCCGAAAACTGAAACAACCGCCCATGCAATCGCTAATGAATAATAACCTGCCTGCCGCCTTTTCCGAAGCCACGATCGCCCAATTGGGCAACAAAACAGCCAAACAACTCTTTGAGGCATTGGAAACGCCTGCGCCGGTCTCCATCCGCTTCAATCCCTATAAGGTGAGCGAAAAACCGGAGGGCGCGCCCGTGCCGTGGAGCCGTTATGGCTTTTACCTCGACAGCCGTCCGGTGTTCACCGCCGACCCGCTGTTACACGCCGGTGCCTATTATGTGCAGGAGGCCAGCTCGATGTTTTTGGAGCAGCTTTTTACCCAACTGTTTCCTGAGCCGGGGCGGATGAAAATCCTCGACCTGTGTGCCGCGCCGGGGGGTAAAACCACCCACCTGAGCGCGTTGGCCGGGTTGGAAGCGTTGGTCGTGGCCAACGAGGTGATCCGCTCCCGTGCCAAAATTCTTGCCGAAAACGTGCAGAAATGGGGCTTGGGCAATACGGTGGTCACCAGCAACGACCCCGAACGTTTCGGCGCGCAATTGCGTGGATTTTTCGATCTCGTGGTGGTCGATGCCCCCTGCTCCGGCGAGGGGATGTTCCGCAAATCGCCCGATGCCCGCCGGGAGTGGACACCCGCCTCCGTCGCCCTGTGTGCCAGCCGCCAACAACGCATCTTGGCCGATGTGTGGGATTCGCTCAAGGAGGAGGGCATCCTGATTTACAGCACCTGCACCTTCAACCCGCAGGAGAACGAAGAGAACGTCCGCTGGCTCGTCGAAACCTTTGGCGGTGAGGCGGTTCACATCGAGACCGACCCGGCTTGGGGCATCGTGCGCGGCGAAGAGGCAGGCATCGAGACCTTCCGTTTCTACCCCGATCGCCTGCGCGGTGAGGGCTTTTTTACCGCCGTCCTGCGGAAAACCGGCAAGGTCAAAAAAGAGACGCACCTGCGGGCGCGCCGACCCGTGTTGACCGACCTGTCGAAAAGCGAATTTGGGGTGATCCGGCCGTGGATCGGCCAAGCCGACCTGATGCACTTCGCCAAACTCAACGGCGAACGGATTTTTGGGTACTATGCCCGCCACCGCGAGATCGTCTGCGCGCTGGCCGAGGTGCTGAGCGTC
>JAISHQ010000074.1 GCA_031262465.1 Rikenellaceae bacterium | reverse complement strand
TACTTCAATTCCAACCTCGACAAAATACCCAAAAAGCAGGGGAGTGATTAGCTAATCTCTCCCCTCGTTTCAAGCCACTTTTCAATCCTAAAAAGCGCCACTTTTTGCACCATTACCTTTTATTTCCCGACAGGCCTTAGCGCTCGCGCTAAAAAGGCCTGTCGGGGAATAAAAAAAGGTCTCGTCAGAGTTTTCATGTTGCCGTTGATCGAACATCCCAACCGGGAGCACAAGGGATCACGACCGAGCAACGCGAGGGAGTAATCCCGGCAACTCTCCTGTCTTTCCCGTCTTCCCCCGTCCTTCGTGCTCACGCTACCCAAATTCCTTGTTTCAAGGAGAGAAATTGATATTGTGTGTAAATAATTGGAAGCCAATTATTTACACACAATATACAAGACTTTTAACCAGCTGAGAATCGGTTTTTTAGGCGTGGCTGATCCTCTCTCCGTAAAAAAGGGACTTTTAGTCCTTCTTTTGGATGGATTTTGTGATGCGCATGGCGCAAAAATGGGGGCCGCACATTCCGCAATAATCGGCGTCGCTGTTTTTGATCATTTCGAGGTGAAACCGCCGGGCGCGTTCGGGGTCGAGCGAGAGGTTGAATTGATCCCGCCACCGAAACTCGTACCGGGCGCGGCTCATGGCCAAGTCGCGGTGCATCGCTCCGGGGTGCCCTTTGGCGATGTCGGCGGCGTGGGCGGCCAGTTTGAAGGTCACAACGGCTTCGCGCACATCGTCCTTATTCGGAAGTGCAAGGTGCTCTTTGGTAGTCACATAGCAGAGCATCGCCGTGCCGTACCAGCCGATCATGGCTCCACCGATGGCGGCGGTAATGTGGTCGTATCCGGCTCCGATGTCGCTGACCAGTGGGCCGAGCGTGTAAAACGGTGCCTCGTCGCAGTATTTTTTTTGCAACTCCATATTTTCTTGAATCAGGTGCATCGGCACGTGTCCAGGGCCTTCGATGATGACTTGCACGTCATTTTCGCGGCAAATTTTGGCCAATTTGCCCAATGTTTTCAGCTCGCCGAACTGAGCCGCGTCGTTTGCGTCGGCCAAACTGCCGGGGCGCAGTCCGTCGCCCAGCGAGGCGGCGATGTCGTAACGGGCCAAAATGTCGCAAACTTCGTTGAAATGGGTGTATATAAAGTTCTCCGTCTGGTTGATTTCCATCCATTTGGCCATGATGGAACCGCCGCGCGACACGATGCCGGTGACGCGCCGCAGGGCATGGGGGAGGTGTTCGCGCAAAATGCCGGCATGGATCGTGAAATAGTCGACCCCTTGTTCGGCCTGTTCGATCAGCGTCTCCCTGAAGACCTCCCAAGTTAGCTTTTCGATCTGCCCGTAGACCTTTTCCAACGCCTGATACATCGGAACGGTGCCGATGGGCACAGGTGTGTTGCGCAGGATCGCTTCGCGGGTCTGGTGAATGTTCTTACCTGTCGACAGATCCATCACCGTGTCCGACCCCCATTTTACTGCCCAAAGTGCCTTTTCGACCTCTTCTTCGATGTCCGACCCGAGGGCAGAATTGCCGATATTGGCGTTGATTTTCACCAAAAAGCGACTGCCGATAATCATCGGTTCAGCCTCGGGGTGATTCGGGTTGGCGGGCAAAATGGCTCGTCCGGCGGCGATTTCTGCGCGGACAAATTCCGGCGTGATGCTCTCGGGGCCTTGCGCTCCCTGATTTTCTCGAATGGCGACATACTCCATTTCCGGGGTGATGATGCCGTTTTTCGCGTACCAATATTGGGTTTTTACCGCCCCGTCTTTCGCCAAACGCGCGTCGATCCACGGTTTTCGGAAGGGCGGAAGGCCTTTTTTTAGGTCGATTTCGTAATTTTCATCGGCGTAAACACCGGCTGTATCGTACAAAAGAATGCTTTCCCCATTCTGCAAAGCCACCTCTTTCATACCGACAGCGATGCCCTCAGAGCCTTTAATCGTAACTCGGCGGGCGTTATCTTTGGCGTAATCAAATAGTTTTTTCTTCATGCGTTTTATGTTCCACGTGGAACAGTTAAGTTTGGTTGTTCCACGTGGAACATAGTGTATTTACCGGCCAAAATAAACCAACAGCACATTGATGTCAGCGGGGGAGACCCCCGGAATCCGAGAGGCCTGTCCCAAGGTGGTCGGGCGTATTTTGGTCAATTTTTGCCGCGATTCGATAGAAAGGGACGAAAGCGTGTTGAAATCAAACTCCGGACGAATCCGAACGTTTTCCAACCGTTGCAATTTATCGGCAGCCAACCGCTCCCGGTCGATGTATCCCCGGTATTTGATGAGAATTTCAGCTCCCTCGGTCTGCTCCGGCGTGATGGCCTCGTAGGACAGGAATTGCGAAAGTGCAGAAAAACAGGCAGATATGCCGTTGATAGTAATGCCGTTGCGCAAAACCACGTCGATCAGTTTCCGCTTTTGGGTCAGCGCTGGAGAGCCAATTTGCTCCAAATAGGGATTGATCTCCTCGGGAGAAACGCTTGTTTTTTCGATGAATTGGATCAGTCGGTCGATTTTTTCCTGCTTTTCGGCGGCTCTTCGGTACTGTTTTTCCGAGGCCAGCCCGATGGAGTAAGCCAGCGGCGTGAGGCGCAAATCGGCATTGTCCTGCCTCAGGAGGATGCGGTATTCCGCGCGCGAGGTAAACATCCGATAAGGCTCGTCGACCCCCTTGGTTACCAGGTCGTCGATCAGCACCCCGATGTAGGCTTGATCGCGGCGCAGGGTGAACGGTTCAAGGCCCTGAACCTTGAGGTGGGCGTTTGTTCCGGCCATAAGCCCTTGAGCGGCAGCCTCTTCGTAGCCGGTTGTTCCGTTGATCTGCCCGGCGAAATAGAGGTTTTGCACCAGCTTAGTTTCTAAGGTGTGGAAGAGTTGCGTCGGCGGAAAATAGTCGTATTCGATGGCGTATCCTGGTCTGAAAATCTGTATGTTTTCGAAGCCTTTGATCTGCTGAAGCGCCTGCACCTGCACCTGCCACGGCAGGGACGACGAAAATCCGTTCAGGTAATATTCGTGCGTGTCGCGTCCTTCTGGCTCCAAAAAGAGCTGGTGTTGATCCTTGTCCGCGAAGGTTCGCAGTTTGTCCTCGATGCTCGGGCAGTAACGCGGCCCGACCCCCCGAATCGTGCCGTTGAATAGCGGAGAATCGGCGAAACCCGTCCGAAGTGTATCGTGTACCGGCAGGGAAGTGTAGACCAAATAGCAAGGTAGTTGATCGCTAACCGGTTTTATGTCAGGGTTATAGGAGAATTTTTCAGACACTTCATCGCCGTATTGCGGCTCTAAGCGGGAGAAGTCGACCGACCGGCCGTCGATGCGGACAGGGGTACCGGTTTTCATGCGCCCCACCTCGAAGCCCAGGTCGCCAAGTTGCTGGCTCAGGCCATACACCGGCGGGTCGCCCGCGCGGCCACCCGCCGTTTGCGCCCGTCCGACGTGCATCAGGCCGTTCAAAAACGTCCCGTTGGTCAGTACCACCGCCTGTGCCCGAAACTCCACGCCCAGAGCAGTTTGCACGCCCGTGACGCGGAAATCGTCGACGAGAAGCCGCACCACCGTGTCCTGCCAAATCGACAGGTTCTCCGTGTTTTCCAGCTCCTTACGCCACTCCAGCGAGAACTGTTGCTTGTCGCACTGCGCCCGAGGGCTCCACATGGCCGCCCCCTTCGAGCGGTTGAG
>JAISHQ010000066.1 GCA_031262465.1 Rikenellaceae bacterium | reverse complement strand
AATTCATATCAGTTTCACAGAGTTTCGCCTCCAAACTTCCTCGGACAAGTTTGTACAGGAACATTTCGTACAAGAAACTTTCGTCTATCTTTTTGTCTGAAGTTGAATCCGATAAAACGGAATGGCCGTTGGATTTTCAGGGCGAAAACATTCCCGCAAGGAATGCTTTTTAGGGAGTATCTATTTGTACCAAGCTCGCTTGAGCGGCAAATAGATACTCCTTAAAAAGTAGTTCTGCAAGAATTTTCGTCCTGAAAACACAAGTACAAAAGTTTTTGATGCAACTTTTTACAAAAAGTTGCGATTTGCGCCGCTTTCTAAAAGCGGCAGTCGAAGCAAAGACACAATTTTGTCCCTATCTTTGTCGGTATGATCGACTTTATTCGTGAACTATTTGAGTTTCGGTTTTTGAGCCATGCGGCGGTAGCCTGCCTGTTGGCGGGAGTGGCTTGTGGGATCATGGGCACCTATATTGTTTGTCGTCGGCTGGTTTTTCTGAGCGGGGGCATCACCCACGCCTCGTTCGGTGGCATCGGGATCGCCTATTACCTCGGGCTGAACCCCATTGCGGGCGCGGGCGTTTTTGCCGTGGCCAGCGCGCTGAGCATGGAGTTGCTCTCGCAGAAGATGAAGATTCGGGAGGATTCGGCCATCGGCATCCTTTGGTCGGTCGGTATGGCGGTGGGTACTGTTATGGTGACCCTCACCCCGGGCTATGCGCCTAATTTGATGAGCTTTCTGTTTGGTAACATCCTGACTATCACCGTCGCAGACCTCTGGGCGATGGGCGTGCTGGCGGGGGTGTTGTTACTGGTTTTCGCCCTTTTTTACCGGCCCATTTTGTACATTGCCTTTGATCGGGAGTATGCCCGCACCCAAGGCCTCCCCGTGGGCTGGGTCAACGGGGCGATGATGGCCTTGACGGCGGTGACCATCGTCCTGTCGATCCGTTTGGTCGGCATTGTCCTGCTGATCTCCCTGCTGACCCTGCCGCCGGTGATCGTCAACAGCGTGACCCGCTCGTACCGGAAGATCACCGTGTGGTCGTGCCTGCTTTCGGCGGCGGGAACCTTCACCGGGCTGTTTGTCAGCTACAAAATGGACATTCCTTCGGGAGCCGCCACGATAATCGTACTCTCTCTGACGCTTATTCTGGTGAAAACGATCGTCTATTTCGGGAAAAAACGCTAATTTTGTAGCCTTATTCCGAAGTGTACCGATGAAAACCATCTATAAACTCATCCTGAAGTCCTACCTGGGTCCGATGATTCTGACCTTCTTCATCGTGATGTTTATCCTGATGATGAACTTTCTGTTCCGGTACATCGACGAGTTGGTCGGCAAAGGGCTTAATTTCGGGGTCATTGTCGAGCTGTTGTTCTACGCCTCGGCCACGATGATTTCGATGGGTTTGCCACTGGCCACGCTCCTGGCCTCGATCATGACGATGGGCAATTTGGGCGAGAACAACGAACTGCTGGCCATGAAATGCGCCGGGATGTCGTTCCCCAAGATCGTGGCCCCGTTGGCTGTGGTGATGGTCTTTTTCTCTGTCGCCAGCTTCTTCGCCGTCAACAACTTGGTGCCCTATTCGTGGCAAAAAATTTACACCCTGCTCTACGACATTCGCCGCCAGAGCCAGGCGTTGGAATTTAAGGAGGGTATCTTTTTCACCGGCCTGCCCGACATGAGCATCCGGATCGACAAGAAGCACGAGGAGAGCGGCCTGATGGAGGGCATCCTGATCTACGACACGAGCGATCAAGCCGGGGGGATGATGACCACGCTGGCCGACTCGGGCTACATCCGCCTGTCGGACGACCGGAACTATATGCTGATAACCCTCTACCACGGCGAAAGTTACGAGGAAAACCGGGGCGCGCGCAACTGGATCGACAACACCTCGATGAGCCAGCGGGTGTTCGATGTGCAGAACATCGTCCAGCCGGTCGAAGGCTTTAATATGGAGCGGAGCAACGATTCGATGTTCCTGAACGCCAACCAACAAACCAAAAACATCCGGGAACTCTCGCACGACATCGACTCGCTGCAACACCGGGTCGACAGCGTGGTGCGTCGGTTGAACAATAATTTCCTCTCCAATTCGCTATTTACCTATAATAAGAATTTGGCTGTCGACACGGCTGTTTGGGTGCCTGTGGGGACGATCGACCTGATGGATTCGATCGCGCTAATCACCCCCGATCAACGCATGGAGCTGATCCGGATGGCCTATACCAACTCGACCGCCGCCCGATCGAACATCAACTGGAGCGAGTTGGATACCAAAAAAGACGTGACCGAACTCTATAAATACCAAGCCAATTGGCACCAGACGCTGGCTCTGCCCGTGTCGATTATGCTCTTTTTCCTGATCGGCGCGCCGTTGGGCGCGATCATCCGCAAAGGGGGCTTGGGGATGCCGATAGTGGTATCGGTCGCTTTCTTCGTTATTTATTATGTGATTAACCTCTTCGGGACAAAATTGGCCAAAGAGGGTACGTGGAGTGCTCTGCCGGGGATGTGGCTATCGACCTTCGTACTCATTCCCTTTGCCGTGTTCCTCACTTACAAGGCGACCAACGACTCGAACCTGCTGAACGGCGATTGGTATTATCACCAATTCCAACGCCTGAAAACCTTTATTACCACCCTTGTTAAAAAATTCAGAAAGCCATGAGCAAAAAACATACATTGAACACCATCGAAGAGGGCATCGAAGCGATCCGGCGCGGCGAAGTGCTGATCGTTGTCGACGGGGAAGATCGCGAAAACGAGGGCGATTTTATTGCCGCCGCCGAAAAAGTAACGCCGGAGATCGTCAATTTCATGGTCACCCACGGCCGTGGCGTGGTCTGCGCCCCGCTGACCGAGCAACGCTGTGACGAGTTAGAACTCGACATGATGGTGGGCAACAACACCTCGATTTTGGGGACACCCTTTACCGTGTCGGTCGACCTGTTGGGCGACGGGTGTACGACAGGGGTCTCCGCCGCCGACCGAGCTAAAACGATCCGGGCATTGGTCGACCCGCAAACCCAGCCCGCCGATTTGGGTCGTCCGGGGCATATTTTTCCGCTAAAAGCCCGCAAAAAAGGGGTCTTGCGCCGGCCGGGGCATACCGAGGCGGCTGTCGACTTGGCCATGCTGGCGGGGCTATCGCCCGGCGGAGCGTTGGTCGAGATCATGAACGAGGACGGCACGATGGCGCGCCTGCCCGAACTGTTGGAGATCGCCGAACGATTTGATTTGAAGATCGTTTCGATCGCCGACCTGATCGCCTATCGGCTCCGGAGCGAATCCATTGTCGAGCGGGGCGGCGAGGCGGTCGAAATGCCAACCCAATGGGGGCATTTTAAGCTGATCCCCTTTATCCAAACGAGCAACGGCATGGAACACGCCGCGCTGATTAAGGGCGAATGGGAGGCCGACGAGCCGATTTTGGTGCGGATGCACTCCTCGTGCATCACGGGCGATATTTTCGGATCGTGCCGGTGCGACTGTGGCGACCAGCTCCACGAGTCGATGAAAATGATTGAAAATGAGGGCAAAGGGATCGTCGTTTACCTCAATCAAGAGGGGCGCGGCATCGGTTTTACCAACAAGATGAAAGCGTATAAATTGCAGGAAGAGGGGCTTGACACCGCCGAGGCCAACCTGCGGCTGGGTTTTGCTGTCGACGAACGCGATTACGGCGTGGGAGCGAGTATCCTGCACGAATTGGGCGTCAACAAAATCCGCCTGCTGACCAACAACCCGCAAAAACGGGCCGGCTTGGAGGGCTATGGGCTGGAGATCGTGGAGAACGTCCCGATCGTCATCCCTCCCAACCCGTTCAACGAGAAATACCTGAAAACCAAAGAGATGTCGATGGGGCACAGTTTGGGGATTTTTTCCGGTAGAAATAAAAAGTAGCATCGCACACCGAAGTTTTATGGATGCCAAGTCGCTGAGAATCGTCTACATGGGGACGCCGGATTTCGCTGTGATGCCACTCAGGGCGTTGGTGGAGTCGGGTTACAACGTGGTGGCTGTCGTCACCACCCCCGACAAACCGGCTGGGCGGGGGCTGAAGGTGCAGGAGAGTGCGGTGAAGCAGTATGCCCAAGCGGCAGGCCTCCCGATCCTGCAACCCGAAAAGCTCCGCGACCCCGCCTTTTTGGAGGCGCTGACGGCATTGGCTCCCGACTTGGGGATCGTGATTGCCTTCCGGATGCTCCCGCAAGTGGTGTGGCAACTGCCTCGGCTTGGGACATTTAACCTCCACGCCTCCCTGTTGCCGCAATACCGGGGGGCCGCGCCGATCAATTGGGCGATCATCAACGGCGAGGCGACCACGGGTGTGACCACCTTCCTGCTCAACGCCGAGATCGACAAAGGGGCGATTCTGGGGCAACGCCCGGTGGCTATCGACCCCGAGGAAAACGCTGGTAGTCTGCACGATCGGCTGATGGTCGCAGGCACCGAATTGGTTTTGGAGAGCGTCCAAAAAATCGCCGCCGGGGAGGTTTCACCCATTGAACAGGCGCAGTTGGAGAGCGGCCCGCTTCGGGAAGCACCGAAAATTTTCAAAGACGATTGCCGGATTCGCTGGAACGACACCGCCGCCGCCATCCACAACCGCATCCGGGGGCTAAGCCCCTATCCCACCGCGTGGACAGAACTGGTCAGCGCAAACGAACGGATCGGGGTAAAAATTTTCGCCGCTAAAATGCTTTCGGACAGCCAAGAAAGCAACCTCTCAACCACGCCAACCACTCATCCGGGTGCGCCAAGCGGATCGCCCGGCACGATCCACTCCGACAACAAAACATTTATCGAAGTGGCCACCCGCGACGGAGCCTTGCGCATCGACGAACTGCAACTGAGCGGCAAAAAACGCATGACCACCCGCGATTTCCTGTTAGGTTTCAAAGAGATCGACCGATACCACTTCGAATAAGTCATTTTCTTATTCTTCGACGTTAGAGACGAAGAGTTTTTGGGATTTGATGAGGTTGCGGGATTGTAGGACCATCGTTTTGGTTTCGCTGGCGATTTCGAAGAAGAGTGCGCCCGCTTTGCTCGACGTGTTGCCTTTTTTGGTGCGGCGAACCTGTTCGAGTACCGCGTCGGAAATCCGATTGAACAGCCTGTCTCTCAGCTCCATCACATAATCCAAGTCGCTGAAATCGCTGGTCTCTAACATTTGGATGATCCGGTCGTAAATCTCGCTCACGTCGTTGTTGATCTGCCTTAAGTCGTTGACTTGCTCTTTGTTGAAGCCTTCGTGGTTGTTGTCGATCAGCTTGTAACACGGTTTGCAGATGTGGTAGAGCGCTTTGGTCGCCTCGTTCTGGTAGTCGATCACTTGCACGTAATAGTGTCCCGTCTCTATGTTGTTGTTTTTCAGCCATTGCAGGGCCGAGAACAATTCGTGTTTGCGGCGATGAGCCTCCTGATGCAGTTCGTCGGCCTCATCGACCATCTGTTTCAGCAACTTCCGATCTTCTTTGAAGACACCGTCTAAGGTCTGATTGTAAATCCGGACGATATTTTTCATGGTCGTGCGAATCTCGCCCACCAACGCCTCGACGATGTTATCATTAGCCAATGTGACACGTTCGGCATCGCGGCTCTCCTCTTTCTGCGATTTGCGGCGGTAGGAACGCGCACTTTGGAAGAGGATCAGCACCACGACGGCCAACATGATATAGACCCCCGGCTCCTCCAGCCACATCAACACCGTGGCCACCAGCGCGGCGACCCCAAAGGCGATCAGGGCGGTCAGGAACCAGCCCGAGATGACGGTCAGCACCCCGGTGATGCGGTAAACCGCGCTCTCGCGCCCCCAAGCCCGGTCGGCCAGCGACGACCCCATGCCGACCATAAAGGTTACGTAAGTAGTTGATAATGGTAATTTTAGCGAGGTACCCAAAGCGATCAGGAGCGAGGCCACCGTCAGGTTGACCGTCGCGCGGATCAGGTCGAACGAAGCGTCGGTGCGCTCGCGGGCGGTCAACGGCCGAAAGCGTTTGTTGATGGAGCGTTGCAACGATTTGGGAAGTCCTTTACTGATATTTCGGTTGACATTCAGCGCAAAACGCACGATCCCGCGCGAGACGGAGGTCGACCCGAAACGCTCGACTCCCTCGTCCCGCCGCGCCAAATTGATCTCGGTGGCACTGACGTTGCGCGCTTTTTTCGATGTCCAAAGCGTGACGGCCATAATCAGCCCGGCAGTGAGCAAAATCCACGTATTGGCGACCACTGGTTTGGCCAAATCGCCCATCATCATCTGAACATCGCCGCTCGCTTTGGCCAATTTATAGGAATCAAGCCCGGCGACAGAAACCCCGATGAAGTTGACTAAGTCGTTGCCCGCAAAAGCCAGCGCGAGCGAAAAAGTCCCAGCCAGCACGGTGATTTTAAGGACATTGACCCGAAGACACATAAGCGCAAACGAGATCAACGTCCACCCCAAGAACATCGCCACGAGGAGCATGGTCATGTTGCCCTGCAACAGTTCGGCCAATTCGGGGGTCATGATCGACGACCCTTTCAGCCCTTTGAAGAGCGCGAAATAGGTGATGGCCGTAAAGGCAAACCCGCACCAAAAGGGGCCGAAAATCCGGAACGATTGCTGGTAATGGAACGAAAAAATGAGCCGGGTGATGTACATGATGATCGACCCACAAACAAAGGCGATGACGACCGAGAGCAGGATTCCGGAGATGATGGCCAGCGCCTTGCCCGAGTTGATGTCCTGCGAAAGGTCGGTCGACCCCTCGCCGCGCGCGATAACAAAGAGCGCCACGATGACCGCCGCGCCCAACAGTTCGAAGACCAGCGAGACGGTGGTCGAAGTGGGCAGGCCGAGGGTATTAAAGAGGTCTAACAGAATGACATCGGTCAGCATGACGGCCAAAAAGAGCATCATGATGTCCTGAAAGGAGAACATTCCGGGGTGGAAAACCCCGTTGCGGGCGACCTCCATCATGCCGCTCGAAAAGACCGAACCGATGACGATGCCGACCGAGGCGACGGCCATAATCACCCAGCGTGGGGCGGCTTTGGAACCGATGGCGGAGTTGAGGAAGTTGGCGGCGTCGTTCGAGACACCCACAATCAGGTCGGAAACGGCGAGTGCCAGAAGAACGATAACGATAATCGTAAAAATAGGATCCATTTTTTGGCTTTATCGTGATTTCGTTGCAAAAATAAGGAATCCCTTTCGTTTTCCGAAGAGCAAAACGTAAAAAATCAAGCGAAATTTATAACCGCTTAAGAGAGAGACGAATCAACTCTTCGACCGAGAGCGAGGGGTCGTCGCGGAGGATTTGCCGGAGCACCTTTTCCGAGGCTCCTTTGGTAAAGCCCAACAGGGTCAGGGCGGTCAGGGCCTCGTCGAACGTCGCTCCGGTGGCTCCCGCCTCCAACGCGGCGGTCAGCGCATCGACTGAGGTCAGCCCGCCGACTTTGTCCTTCAGCTCGACGATGATCTTTTGAGCGGTCTTGATTCCTAACCCCTTGACGCTCTTGAGCACATCGGCCTTGCCGGTAGCGATGATCGACTGCAACTCTTGGGGTCGGAAGGAGGAGAGGATCATCCGCGCCGTATTTCCCCCCACGCCCGACACGCCGATCAGCAGGCGAAAAAGCTCCCGCTCGGCCGGGTCGTAAAAGCCATAGAGCAGCTGCGCATCGTCGCGAACCACAAAATGGGTCAGCAGGCGCACCGTTTTTTGCGCCCCGATCGCCGAAAAGGTCTGCACCGAGATGTTGAGGTAATAGCCCACCCCGCCTGCCGTCTCGATCACCGCGTGCGCCGGAGACAGTGCGGCGACTTGACCCTGAATAAATTCGTACATAATCCTTCTATTATTATACAAATGTAACCTTTTTACGGGAGGGAAAAAACAAAACGCACTTGTCCCGCTTGCAAAACGATGAAAAATCCGTATGTTTGCGCTTTAATGCAAACACAAAGCAACCTATACTTCATGAAAAAAATTCTGTTTCTGCTTTCGGCCGCCCTGTTGACCACGGCA
>JAISHQ010000043.1 GCA_031262465.1 Rikenellaceae bacterium | reverse complement strand
GACGCCTCGCGCAGCGAATCGGGCACAGCCGAAAAAATCTCGACCAACAGGCTCACCAACAGCGGCAAAATCATCACACCCAACACAATGCCGCCTGTCAATAGAGTATAGCCCGTCACGGGAACGATAAGCAACACGCCCCACACACCATAAATCACCGACGGCAGACCGGCCAGAATATCCAACATAGGAAATACATAACGCTTCACTCGCCGCTGTGCATACTCGACTAAATAGATTGCCGTGAGCAACGAAACAGGCAGTGCCAACACAATGGCAATGCCTGTCACCCACAGTGTGCCTGCCAGAAAAGGCAAAAAACCGAACTCGCCCCGCAAGGGTTTCCACTCGCTCGAAAAGAGCAACTCACCCAAAGGGCGGCTTTCTAAGAGCGGCATAGATTTGATAATCAATCCAACCGCCATAGCCCCCACCACAACAATCGAGGCAATGGTCAAAAAGAACATCACTCCACCGGCCGCACGGTCTTTGAGTATGCGCCAATTCCTCATTTAAGTTTATTGAGCCCTGCTTTTAATTTTTCTTGCGACAGCGAAATATAGCCTGCCGGTATGTTGTATTGTTGCCCGTCTGTGAGCACAAAGCGCAAGAACTCCACGAGCGCGGGGGTCATCGGGGCCGAACCCGCCACCAAATAGAGGTCTCGGGCAGGCGGTGAGGGGTATTTTCCTGCCGCAATGGCCTGAATAATATCGTCTTTCGTGTCGTAGAAACGCTCCTCTTCGTCCACCTGTCCGTTGCCGTTCACATCGAGCGGCAACACCAACAGGCCCTCGTTGGGCAGGCGTGTGGTCTCGTCATAGGCATACGAAAGGTTGTTGAACCCGATAGCCAACTCGTCGCGCTGAACGGCCTGAGCCACGCCCGGGTCGCCGAAAACTGCCGGTCCGCCGAGGTCTTCCTGCTTCTTGCCGAACCACAGCGCCCACGTTTCGGCGGCTCCGCAAGCATCCGAGCGGGTGTAAACATTGAACTCCGTGCTCTTTTCGTCGCTCCACAGTTGGGCGGCTTTTTCGCGAGTCAGCCCCGTTTTAAGCAGGGTTTCGAGATTGGGGTTTGCGGCGTTGATAGTCGGCACAACGGCATCTTTGGCCACCGCAAATGGAATCGCCCCTTTCTCTAACTCAGCCGGATAGACCTCGCGCGAGACCATGCCCAAATCGACCACACCGGCCAGCACGTCGGTCATACCCTTGCCTGCGCCACCGGCCGAAATGTCGATGCGCACCCCGGGGTGAAGAATTTGGAACTCCTCGGCCCACTTCACCGCCAGCGGATAGAGCGCAAAGGCACCCGACAGCGCAATCTCGCCACTCAATTCACCCTCTGCCACCTTTTTCCGACCTCCGCCACACGACACGAGCGTCAGCATCACGGCAAACAAAATGATTTTCTTCATGATTTTACTATTTTTAGAAAAACTACCAAAATAGTCGTAATTAAAGCCACTAAATAACGCATACACATTATCTGCTTTAATTAATCTACATCACAAAAGTAGAGATTAACAAGATGCAAACAATAGGTATTTATACTTAAAAATAAATAGACTATATTTGCACTATGCTTTCCATGAAAACCCGATATGCGATGATCGCCATGATAAAACTCGCCCGTGAATATGGGCGTGGGCCGATTGCCATCTCCGAAATTGCCGACAGCGAACAGATTCCCCGTCGCTTCTTGGAGGGGATTCTATTGAAGCTGAAAAATGTGGGTTTAGTGGAGAGCGTGCGGGGCAAAATGGGCGGGTATCGGTTGGCCAAAGAGCCGTCGGAGATACGTCTGGCCACGATTATTACCACGTTCGAAGGCTCGGTGGGAATGTTGGCGTGTGTCTGCCCGCAATGCTATCGCCCCTGTGAATTTCACAAAAACGAAGAGGCCTGCAAACTCCGCCGCACCTTCAAATACATCCACGAAAGCACCTTCGGCATCCTCGAAAACACCACCTTGCAGGATTTGATTTAAATGCCTCAACCGTCCTTCTGTGACAAATAGCCCTTATTGTTACCGTACTTTTGTTACATTTACTTGAAGTTGAACCTCGAAAAGACGAACGACCGCGCCATTTTCGAGCAGAATCTCGACACCAATAATTTGCTCACGGCTATATACCTGCTGAGAAACCAACCGAAAAGCAATGGGCGAACGTTGATATTCATCGACTTCATAGACGTTGTGTGGGGTTATGTGAGGCACAACCACGTTTTTTTCGATTACCTGAATGCGAGCTATTAAGGTTGTGGTTGATATTTTTAAAAGGCGAGCAAGGCTTCGAATACCGACACCTTCCTTGATATGTTCTACAATATAGTCATTTATACTTGCATTACAGGCGTGATACTGATAGTTGCATTGTTGTTTTCGATGGCACTCTTTGTATCTAAATCTTTGTTTTCCATTTAGTTGATATCTGTTTTTGACGCAATTGCCTCCGCAAAATTTACAAGTCATTTTCCCGTGCCCTAATTTGATACATACCCCCGCATTTCGGCACTATGGCTTATTTTAAGCGCACAAAAATAACAAAGACGACCCGAAAGTCGTCTTCAATTACACTAAAATTTTGTCGTTGCGATTGTGCATCAGCTTGTTGCACAACCATGCCCTAATCCGATACATTACCGGTCACAGCGATTTTGGATAATTCAGAATCGCAGGGTCAAGGAAGCGGTGACGTTGTGCCGCATCCGTTGGGTGGAGTAGGCGGCGGAGTAGACATCGCCGAAGGCGAAGACCCGTGCGGGAGCCTCTTTGGTGTCGGAGTAGACGTAAGACAAATCGACCTTCGCGTTTCCGATCCGGTAGCCCAAACCGGCCGAATAGTTCAGTCGTTGGCCGGTGAATGCGCTGAAATTGGCCTCGTTTTTCATGAGCGCAACGTCCTGATACATACTACTGTACGAAGCAAAACCCATCCGGGCGAACCAATTGGGGGTCACCACATATTCCAGCCCGAACCGCAGGTTGTTTGCCGGTTTGTAAAGGGCTTTTACGTTGTCGGTCACGTCATAGAGTTCGTCGTTCCAGTCGTTCCAAAACATCTTCATCTGGTTGTACCAAACCCGTTCGTAGTCAACCGAAAGGATCATGGAACCGGCCAACGTGTAGGAAATCCCGCCGATAAAACGCATCGGGGTGCGCATCCGGTACTGCGACTGTGCCTCGTAATAGCCGGAATAGCCGGTTTCTTTCGCCGCATCGTTCTGTACGTCACCCCCGTAACGTTCGTTCATCGTGATGAAGGTCGGGGTGTGGAGCGCGAGGCCGATCCGCAGATCGCTCACGGGACGGATGACGGCACCGATCTTGAAATTCCATGCGGAGCCGGTCTGATCCAAGTTTTCGATAAAATCGAGATGCCTCACCGCCCAGTCCGAATCATAGGTGTTGCCCTCCATGTTTTCGTCATAAGCACTCCGCTCGCGGTAATAGATGTCCTGAAACCCGAAGCCCATCCCGAGGTAGAGGCGATTCGAGAAATTCAGCCCCAGCCCGAAATCGTACTGTCCGGTACTGCCTTCGGTCTTTTTCTCCAAGTCGAAACGGGAGGTAGTGCCTTCGGAGGCATCAATATAAAATTGGTCCGAGGTTTCATCATAGCCCACAACTCCGGCCAGCGAGGCGAGCATCCCGCCCAAGCGGTCGAAGCCGTTGCCGTTGCTCAATCCGCCCGCAATTTCGTCGGGGTAGAAGGTTCCGGTCTGCAACTGTTCGGCAAATAGATCGGCGATCGACACGGGCGAGGCTCCCCGCACGCGGGTTGTCACGTTGTGGTCGATCAGCTGGTTATAGGCAAACCCGATCGTCGCGCTGGTCAGCACCCCGGAGCCGTTGTAGAGGTTCAAAACCATCCCGGCGTTGTTGAAACCCAAATGGCCTTTGGTACTTTTGGTCTGGGATTTACCCAATTCATAATGGTTTGTCTCGGATGTCAACGAGTTGAAACCTAAGGTGATCCCCGCTTCCGATGCTTGGTACATCCCCAGCCCCGCCGGGTTGATGGCCAGCGACGAAAAATCCGCGCCCAACGAGGAGAAAGCTCCCCCCATGGCCGCCGAGCGCGCTGTGCCGGAACTCCAATCGTAATTGGAGAATTTTAGGATGTCGCCCGCTTGCTGGGCGGAAAGCGTGCCGGTCAGCAAGAGAGCCGCCGACGCAACTATGGCTATTCGGATATTTTTATTCTTTTTCATAAGGCTATTCTTTTATAGTATGAATTTCTGTTAATTACCGTCTTGATCCGCCGCTTGACGAAGAACTTCCCCCGCCTCGCGATCCGCCGCCCGAAGAGGAGGAAGAGCCGCCGCTGAATCCACCACTGCTCCGGCTCGAACTGCTCGACGAGGACGACGAACTGCTTCGGACGCTGGAGGAGCTGTTCGAAGAGCTGCTCGACCGGCTGGAGCTGGAAGAACTGCGGTACGAGCTACTGTTGTTGCTACTGCTCCGGGTGGCACTTGAAGAATTGCCCGAGGAGCCTTCGCGCCGGATCGTCACCCCGTTTCCACTCGGAAGGGCAGGGGAGGAGGTCGACGACCCTCGGCGGTAGGTGCCACTGCTCGACGAGGAGGCCGAAGCGGCTCCCGATGAAGTTGTCGAACGTGTTCCTGCGGTACCTATGCTCGACGAGGCACTCGTCCCGCCGGTCGATCCCCGGCGACTGCCGGACGAAGAGCCACTAACGGTTGCGCTGGAGCTGTACCGGCTTCCGCCGCCCGTTCCGGCCACAACGCCCGTGGTGCTCCCGCGTCGACCGGAGGAGGAGATGCGCGGTGCCGGTTCGCGGCTAACCCAATCGCCGCTCCAGTGGCCTCCGCCCCAACTGTTGTGTCCCCAATAATAGTTGGGGTAAAAGGGATCCCAGCCCCAACCGTAATGGCCGCCGTAATAGCCACCGTAACCGTATCCCCAGCCGTAATAACCACCGTAATAGCCGTTCCAGCCCCACGGAGAGTTCCACCCCCAACCGGGACTATATGCCCAATCCCAATAGGGACGGTACCAGCGATTCCATCCCCAGCCGAGGTTGATGTTGACCGTTGTTCCCCAATTGCCGAACATGGAGGAGATGTAACGGGGTTCGACCCAAACTTGGTCGCCCATCACAATGACGTTGTAATAGGAGGGGTCATACATTTGTGTTTCGAGGAAGCTGTCCCCGTACCGGTAGTTGTAATAACTGCCCGGCATCCGGTAAGAGAGCGACTCGAACCCCCTGAGCCGACGGGCAAAAGAGTCTTCGTAGGAGAGCGAAAGGATGTTTTCGGAATAGGAGCCGTCCTCTCCCGCCTTTTCGATGTAATTATTGGCCAATTTATCCCACAATTCCGCTTCTCGCGCTTTTCGCTCGGCTTCTGCCGTCGCGAGGGCTTCGGCATAGGCGCGCTCGGCCTCGGCAATGGCTTTGCGGTCGTGCGTGGTGTATAAATCGTCCACGGTACGGCCCCCTGACACACCAGCCCCGAGGCGGGTGGTCGACGTGCAACTGCTCAGCCCGAGAGCCACTGCCGCTATCAGTCCCAAGATGTTCCACCTGTTTTTCATGATCGTCCTTATTTTTTTGATTTGATCTGTTTTATTTTATTTCGTTCGGGGCAACGTGTACCCCGTCTATTTCAATAACGTTTTCGGTCATCGTTTTGTTACATTGACACCGTTCTTTTTTCAAAGGTACGAAAATTTTCCCATTTCCCCCAAAATCGAGGCCAAAGAGGACAGAGACCGACTGATCCCAAAAGTTTTTGCCCCATGTTTTGGAATTTATGAAAAAAGGGCTACCTTTGCACCGCAAAACAGCGATTCGTTAGCTCAGCAGGTAGAGCACAACACTTTTAATGTTGGGGTCCTGGGTTCGAGCCCCAGACGGATCAC
>JAISHQ010000042.1 GCA_031262465.1 Rikenellaceae bacterium | reverse complement strand
TAGGGGAGCAGAAACGAAAAAAATATGTATCTTTGCCCCAAACCTTGTATGCTTTAAATGGTAACTACGATCGTTATTATCATTATCGCCCTCCTTTTTTCCGCCTTTTTTTCCGGGATGGAGATCGCTTTTTTGTCCTCAAACAAGCTCAAATTAGAGATCGAGAAGAAGGAAAACCACTCCCTGAACCGGATCGTCGACACCTTTCTCCAACACCCCAACCAATACATCACCACCCTGTTGGTCGGCAACAACGTGATTTTGGTCATCTATTCGCTCCAAATGACCGTGCTGATTCGCACCCTGTGCGCGCAATTGGCGTGGAACAGCTCCATTTTTTTGGAAACGCTCCTTTCGACCATCCTCATCATTTTCATGGGCGAATACCTGCCCAAAGCAATTTTTCGCTCCAACCCGAACTTCTTTTTCCGGACGTTCGCCTTTCCCGTCTATTTTTTCTACAAGATATTTTACCCGATCGTGCTCTTTACCAGCTGGTTGGCGCGTATGCTGTTGCGCCTGATCGGCGTTCGGCTCAACAAAACCGCCGAGGAGGCGACTTTTGACAAGGTCGATCTGGCCAACCTGTTGGAGGAGGCTTCGGACAACCCCGATTTTTCGGACAACGGCAACGAAATTCGTATCTTTCAGAATGCGATGGAGTTCCACGATTTGGAGGTGCGCGACTGCATGGTGCCCCGCGTCGACATGGATGCCATTGAGCTGAACAGCCCCTTCGAGGAGTTGAAACAGCTCTTTTTGGAGACCCGCTATTCGCGCATCCCGGTCTATGAGGAGACGATCGACAACGTGGTGGGTTATGTCAACAGCAAGAGCCTGTTGCTTCACCCCGCGACGATCCGGCAGGCGATGCTTCCGGTGCTCTATGTGACCGAAAGCATGGAGGCGCAAAAGGCTCTTTCGCGCTTCATTCGCAACAATTCGTCGCTGGCCATCGTGATCGACGAGTTCGGCGGCACGGCGGGTATGGTCACCCTTGAGGATATTTTAGAGGAGATTTTCGGCGAAATCGAGGACGAACACGACTCGCAGGAGCTGATCGAAAAGCAGGTCAGCGCAGGCGAATATGTCTTTTCCGCCCGGTTGGAGGTCGATTTTCTGAACGAAAAATACGGCTTGGCGATCCCCGAATCCGACGAGTACGATACATTGGCCGGTTACATCATATTCAACCACAACGACTTACCCAAACAAGGAGAGGTGTTGCTGTTCGGCGGAATGTCGATCCGCATCCTCAAGGTCGACGGGTCGAAATTGGACTTGGTGCGGCTCAAGTTGACGGAAAACAATGCAAGCTCGTAAAATAATCCGGGGGAACAAGTTAAAATTGAGAACTATTTCGTATCTTCGAACCCTGATTTGAAAAACTAAAAAGAAATAAATAAATCAATAAAAACAGATGGCAACACTTAACACACTGCGTACCAAAGGAGGATGGATCGTTACTCTGGTGATCGCAATCGCACTGCTCGCCTTCCTCATCGGGGACTTGGCGGGCAACAACTCGATTTTCGGAGCCGGTGAAAAGGTCGGTTCGATTGCCGGGAACAAGATTTCGTTGATGGACTATTCCCAGAAAATCGACGAGTTGACCACCATTCAAACGGTGCTCAGCAACGGCCAAGCCCTGTCGTCCGAGGCTCAGGATCAACTGCGTAACGACGCTTGGAGCGTGATGCAGAACGAGATCGTCTTCTTCCCCGGCTTGGAAAAAATGGGGATCGAGGTGACCGAAGACGAGATGATCGACCGGATGTACGGCGACAACATCTCTCCGATTTTGCTCAACTCCGGCCTCTTCAACAACCCCTCGACGGGCGAGTTCGACAAGGAAACGTTGCAGAATTTCGTCTTTTCCTACCAGCTCGACCCGACCGGGCAGATGGCGATTCTGTGGAAATACATTCAGGATCAGGTGCGCCAAAATGCGCTGGTCGAAAAATACGTCGCCCTGATGCAAGGGATGCCTTTTGTGAATGATGCAGAGGCTCAGGCCGGTGCCGACCGATCGAATACCTATTATAATGCCGGTTACGTGGTTCAGCCCTACACCTCGATCGCCGACAGCTTGGTCAAGGTGTCCGACTCCGAAATCCGGACGTATTATAACGCCCACAAAAACAGTTACAAACAGACGGCTTCGCGCGATGTGGAGTACGTTGTTTTCGAGGTGACGCCTTCGGTTCAGGACTATGCCGATGCCAAAACGCTGATCGAGCAGATGAGCGCCGAGTTTGCCCAGAGCGACAACCTGCAACAATACGTTACGCTCAACTCCCAGCAGGCCTTCGACCCGACCTATTACACCCGCGAGCAACTGCCCACCGAGCTGGCCGACTATGTCTTTGCGGCGGATCGCCCGGCGATTTATGGCCCCCATTTGGAGGGCAATGTCTATTCGGCGGTGCGTGTGAGCGATATGCGTTCGTTCCCCGATACGATCGGTTTCCGTCAAATGATCTTCTCTCCGGGCATCGAGGCGTTGGCCGACAGCGTGTTTACCGTGGTGAAAAACGGCGGTGATTTTGCCGCGCTGGCCGCGCAATATTCTGAAATTCCCGCCAGCTCGGTCGATGCCGGACGGATTTCTACTCAGGGCATTCCGATCGAGATCGGCGAACAGATTTACAACAACAACGACCGCTTTGTCAAGATCGTGGAATCCAACGGCATCCTTATTTTAGACCTCTATTACCGGGGGCCGGTTTCGCCGAAAGTGCAGTTGGCTCAGTTGATTTACAACGTCGAACCCAGCTCTGTGACCCAGCAGGCGGCTTATGCTAAAGCCAGCGGTTTCTACACGGCCACAGCTGGTTTGAGCGACAACTTCAACAAGATCGCCGCCGACAGCGCCTACGCCAAGCGCGTGGCTCGCATTCAGGCCGGACAAACGCAGGTTTCGGGCATGGAGAATGGGCGCGAAATGATCCGTTGGGCGTTTAACGCCAAACCGGGTGCCATTTCCAACATCATGGAGATCGACAACAATTACGTCATCGCCGACCTGACCGCCGTTTCCGAATACGGATACACTCCGGTGGAACAGCTGAAAACCATGATTACAAGCGAATTGATCACCGAGAAAAAATACGCGATGCTGGCCGAAAAGATGACCGGTGCCTCGTCGCTGAGCGCGCTGGCGCAGTCGCTCTCCCTATCGGCCTCGACCTTTGAGAGCCTGAATTACAGCAACCTCTACATCCCGGAAATCTCCGGCATTGACCCGGCTCTGCTCGGCGCAGTATGCGGCGGAGTGGCCGAAGGCCAGCTTTCCAAGCCGATCCAAGGGGCGGCGGGGGTTTATGTGGTCGAACTGACCTCGACCCGCGTGGAAGATCAGATAACCGTCGACATGGAAAAGACCCGCTTGCAGGCGCAGGCCGAATACAACTTCCCGACCCGGCTGTTCCAAGCCCTAACGGCGAAGAGTGATGTAATTGACGGTCGCGCCAAATACTTTTAAAAACTCCTAAAATTCCCAAAATACAGCTTATAAAAAAGCCCCTACGCGCAAGTGTAGGGGCTTTTTTATGGCACCAAATGCCTACCACCCCGTCACTTCGTGCCACCCCTCCTTCGGGGAAGGAGGGGACATTTTGAGTGAAATAGTGTGTGTGGAAAAATCTCCTCCTTCGAGAAGGAGGAGTACCCAAGCCGACAGGCGAGGGGGAGGTGGTAGGTTTTTATTGCTCTATTGCAGAACTTCGTCTTTTGAAATGTCTTGATAATAAAAATGTTACGCTCAATATACTATTTTATCACTCTTCCTCTTCAAAATTTAAATGCGTTGAACGTGGGGTGCAAGTTGCTTTTGTGTTTGAAATTTCCTATATTGTGCAAATTGTTTTACAAACAAAACTTCAAACCTAAAACCTATAACTTATGAAAACGTATCAAACCAAAGAGCTGAAAGACCTGGTGCTGTTGGGCAGTTCCGGCTCCGGTAAGACCACACTGGCTGAAGCCATGGCCTTTGAGGGCAAAGTGATCGAACGCCGGGGCTCCATAGAAGCAGAATCGACCCTGTCGGATTACACCGATATTGAACACACCTACAAGCGTTCGATCTATTCGACGCTCATTTATACCGAATTTAACGGGCAAAAATTAAACATTTTCGACTCGCCGGGATCGGACGACTTCTGCGGCGGGCTTTTCTCCGCTTTCAAAGTGGCGGACATCGGCTTGATGGTCATCGACGCGCAGGAGGGTTTCGAGGTGGGAACCGAAATTCAGGCGCGCTATGCCCGCAAACACGAAAAGCCGATCATTTTTGTGGTCAATAAACTCGATGCCGAAAAGGCCAATTGGGAATCGACCATGGAGTCGTTGCGCGCGAACTCGCAGGTCAAACCGGTCATCGTGCAGTACCCGGTCAATCCCGGCCCCGGTTTCGACTCGTTTATCGACGTTTTGATGATGAAAATGTACAAGTTCAAAGGCGATACCGGCCAACGCGAAGAGTTGGAAATTCCGGCCGAGCAGATGGATCAAGCCCTTGAACTGAAAAATATATTGGTTGAAGCCGCCGCCGAAAACGACGAAAGCCTGATGGAACTCTATTTTGAGAAGGGCGACCTGACCCAAGACGAGATGCGGCAAGGGCTGAAAAAAGGGATTGCCGGGCGCGACCTGATCCCGGTATTTTGCGTCTCGGCCAAGAAGGACATCGGCACCAAACGCCTCATGGAGTTTGTCACCAACGTGGCTCCCAGCCCGGCGGATGCTCCGGCCATGACCACCGTCGATGGGGCAGAGGTGAAGACCGACCCGGCAGGGCCGACCGTGCTCTTCCTCTTCAAAACTTCGTTCGAGCCTCATTTGGGCGAGGTGAGCTATTTCCGTGTGGTCTCCGGCAAGGTGACCGAGGGGATGGAACTCGTCAACGTCAAGACCGGCAACAAGGAGAAAATCTCCCAGCTCTTTGCCCCCGCTGGCAAAACCCGCACGAAGGTGACCGAGATGGTGGCCGGCGACATTGGCTGTACCGTCAAACTGAAAGGCACCCGCGCCGGTCAAACGTTGGCGCAGGCCGGTACCGATCTGCAAATCAGCCCGATCGCCTTCCCCGAACCGCGTTACCGCGCCGCTGTTAAGGCCAAGAGCACGTCGGACGATGAAAAATTGGGCGAATTGCTCAACCGCGCCTCGCAGGAAGACCCGACCATTTTGGTTCAATACCTCAAGGAGTTGAAACAGACCATCATTCAGGGTCAGGGCGAACATCACTTGAATATTCTGAAGACTAACATCCTGAATAACAACAAGATCGAGATGGAGTTCTTCGCTCCGCGCATCTCCTACCGCGAGACGATCACCAAGGTGGCCAACGCCTCGTACCGCCACAAAAAACAGTCGGGCGGTGCCGGGCAGTTCGGCGAGGTGGCGATGATTATCGAGCCATATTACGACGGGATGCCCGAGCCGGGTAAATACAAAGTCGACGGCAAAGAGCTTCAGGTCAATGTCAAAAATAAGGAAGAAATCGACCTCGATTGGGGCGGTAAGTTGATCTATTACAGCGCCATTGTGGGCGGTGCGATCGACGCGCGCTTCATGCCTGCCATCCTCAAGGGGATCATGGAGAAGATGGAAGAGGGGCCGCTGACCGGTTCGTATGCCCGCGACATCCGTGTGATCGTCTACGACGGCAAGATGCACCCGGTCGACTCCAATGAAATTTCGTTCAAGCTGGCCGGTCGCAACGCCTTCAAGGAGGCCTTCAAAAACGCCGGGCCGAAGATCATGGAGCCGATTTACAGCGTCGAGGTGCTGGTGCCGAGCGACAAAATGGGCGATGTGATGAGCGACCTGCAAAACCGCCGCGCGATGATCGAGGGGATGTCGAGCGACAAGGGCATCGAGGTGCTGACCGCGCGCGTGCCCCTTTCGGAGATGTACCGCTATTCGACCACGCTCAGCTCGCTGACCAATGGCCGGGCAACCTACTCGATGAAACTCGCTGCCTTTGAACAAGTTCCGTCCGACGTACAGGATAAACTGCTCAAGGCGTACACAGACGAGGACAAAGATGAGTAAAGAAGTGCTATCATAATCTTTTTGGCATGGGAGGGGGTAAATGTTTTACATTCCCCCTCTCATTTTTAAACTAACGACAATATTTCCCGACCGAGAGGCGTTTATATGTTGTATATTATAATAGCGTAACGCAGTATTTTGGGCTCTTAGAAATCCCAGGGGAGAAAATACTATGACACAAACATTTATCATCATCCTATTTGCTATCGGCGCAGTCGCTTTTTTGGTGTTGGGCTATTCGATTACCTATTTTTTCCGGGGGCGACACGTGCAGACCGAGGTCGGCGAAAACGACCGGATGAAAGCCTTGGGGATCAAATGCACCGCCCAACAGATCCGAGAAGACGAGGCCGCCCTGCGTGGCGTACCCCTCTCTGAAATTCCGGGAATCTGCTCGGAATCCGACTGCACCCTCTGCGAAGCGGCCTGTGAACCGAACATCAAAAAAAGCAACTGATTTTTCAGTTGCTTTTTTTGTTCTCGAAACTTTATTAGATACGAGAAGAGAGAGTATTAGAAAAAAGTCTCCTCCTTCCCCGAAGGAGGAGTACCCGAGCCGATAGGCGAGGGGGAGGTGGTAGGTAAAAAAGACGAATGACGAATGACGAAAGAGAAAAAACCTACCACCCCGTCACTTCGTACCACCCCTCCTTCGGAGAAGGAGGGGACTTTTTATCTTTCGTTCTTCGTTCAGTTTTACACTAACCCTCTTCTATTCCCATTCAATGGTTGCCGGGGGTTTGGAGCTGATGTCGTAAACCACGCGGTTGATGCCGCGGACTTTGTTGATGATGTCGTTCGACATTTTGGCCAAAAACTCATAGGGCAGGTGTACCCAGTCGGCGGTCATGCCGTCGGTCGAGGCCACGGCGCGCAGGGCCACGCAATTTTCATAGGTACGTTCGTCGCCCATCACGCCAACGGACTGAACGGGCAAGAGGATCACGCCCGCCTGCCACACTTGGTCGTAGAGGCCGTACTCTTTGAGGCCGTCGATAAAGATTTTGTCGGCTTCTTGCAGGATGGCGACTTTTTCGGCGGTCACCTCGCCGAGGATGCGGATGCCTAAGCCCGGGCCGGGGAAGGGGTGGCGACCCAACAGGCTCTCGGGCAGGCCCAATTCGCGCCCGAC
>JAISHQ010000036.1 GCA_031262465.1 Rikenellaceae bacterium | reverse complement strand
CGCAAAGATAACAAATTCCATGCTACTTTTGGCAATGCTCTAAAATCGCCTTTGACTGCGACTTTTAGAAAGTCGCCCAAATCGTCGCCTTTTGTAAAAGGCGACACCGAAAACTTTTTTGCTTTGGCTTGCAGGGCGAAAATTCCCTTGCGGGAATAATCCTCTTGTTCCGGATATTCCTTGCTTCAAGCGAGCTTGGCAGGAATATCCAAAACAAGAGGCATTCACCTCCTGCGGAGTGAATGTTTTCGCCCTGAAAACACAATCGCTTTTGCGTTTTGTCTGCATCTTTGGATCAATATAGAAACGAAATTGTTTTTTATGAAGACCCTATTTTTTGCCTATTCCTGTATAAACTCGAAGCCATAATACACTGTTAATGAATGTATTTTCAGGGCAATTACATTCGCCTGTGGGCGAATGCGTCTTGTTTTTCATGTCCCGCCCCAAACTTGTTTGAAGGGCAGGGGGACATGGAAAATAAGACGAAGTTCCACAGGAATGATCTTCCTGCAAAGACAATCACAAAAGTTTTTGATGCAACTTTTTACAAAAAGTTGCGATTTGCGCCGCTTTCTAAAAGCGGCAGTTAAAGGCTGGAAACAGCTTATTCTATTTCGCCCAAAAGCCCCCGGACAACCACCGAAGCACAGGCGCATCCGAAGACGGCGGGCATATAGGAGATGGTGCCGACGTTCGATTTTTTGTTTTCCTCCTCGCACAGGATGAGGCTTCCCTCGCGCACCGGCTCGGGCGAGAAGACGGCCATAAACCCGGTGCGAATGCCCTGTTTATGAAGCCGTTTGCGCAACATGTGCGCCAGCGGGCAGTGGTGTGTGCGGGCGATGTCGCGAATTTCGACCTGCGTCGGGTCGGTTTTTGCCCCCGCACCCATCGAGCTGACTAAGGGAATCGCGCGAGCGAGTGCCCCGGCGATCAGGTTGACTTTGGGTGAGAGCGTGTCGATCGCGTCGACCACGAAATCGAACGGGGCGGAGTCCAACAGCTCGTCGGTCTTTTCGTCCCGCACATATTGCTGAATCACGTGCAAGTTAATTTGCGGGTTGATGTCCCGCAGGCGGTCGGCCAGCACTTCGGCTTTGGCCTTGCCTATCGTGCTGTGCAGGGCGACGAGTTGGCGATTGATGTTGCTCGGATGCACCGTGTCGGCATCGACAATGGTCATCTGCCCCACCCCGGCGCGCGCGATCATCTCCGCCGCATAAGCCCCCACTCCGCCCAAGCCGACCACCAAGATGTGGGCATCGCGCAGGCGGGAAAGTTTCTCCTCTCCCAACAATAATTCCGTCCGTTCCAGCCAATCAGCCATTGAAAATCCGTTTATAATTAGCGTATAAGTTCTCTTTCAGCGCGGGCAGAGGAACCTGCCGCAACGCCGCCACCGTGTCGTACAGCGCGCGGATGTCGGCCTGCGGATCGTCGTCGCTCTCCAAAAAAAGGCGATCCGGTGCGACTGCCTGCAAGGCCTCCCGCGTTTTGGGCGAGCGCAACGAAGCCGCTCCGAACGAGAAGGCATACCCCGAGCGCGATAATTGGTTTATCAGCTCCGGCGAGCCGATAAACCCGTGAAAGACAACAGCTTTGAGGCTGTATTTCTTCAATTCGAGGGCCATTTCGTTGTACGCCCTCACGCTATGCACCACCACCGGCAACCCCAACCGCTCGGCCACGGCCAACTGTCGGTTGAGCCATTCGACCTGAAGCGACCGGTCGACGGCCTCGCGGGCAAAATCCAACCCGATCTCCCCCACCCCGACCAGCCCCGAATGAGGTGCGGCGAAATAGTCCAACAGCGAAAAATCGGCCTGCGCGACATCCCACGGATGCACCCCGGCCACAAAAGGCGCGGGTGGCTCCGCGTCCCCGCTCCCCAAGCGATAGACACAAAGGCACTCAACCCCGGCCTTCGGAGCGCAACGGTGGGTATGGATGTCGATATAAGGCGGTTGATTCATGCAATTTTGTATCTTTACGGTGCAAATGTACAAAAAAATGGAACTAACTCGACAGGAACTGATCCGGCTGTTGAACGCCGAGGGATCGGAGGCCGAGGCACTTCGTGCTCGAGCCGACGGCTGTCGTCGGCAGTGGGTCGGCAACAAGGTCTACCTGCGCGGACTGATCGAATATTCCAATGTCTGTCGGAAAAATTGCCTCTATTGCGGCATCCGCAAGGAAAATACCGCCGTTGTGCGTTACACCCTCTCCGAGGACGAGGTCGTGGCCGCCACCCGAACGGCGTGGCGCGAGGGCTATGGCTCGGTGGTTTTGCAGGGGGGCGAGAGTGTTTCCCCGGCGCACACGGCCACTATCGAGGGGCTGATTCGGCGGATCAACACGCTGTCCGCCGGCGAGTTAGGCATCACCCTCTCGCTGGGCGAACAGACCGAAGAGACCTACCGCCGCTGGTTCGAGGCGGGGGCGCACCGTTACCTGTTGCGGATCGAAAGCTCCGGGGAGGGGCTCTACCGCTCGATCCACCCCGCCGATGCGCTTCACCGGTACGATAGCCGTCGGGAGGCTCTGCGCGCCCTGCGCCGGGTAGGCTATCAGGTCGGCACGGGGGTGATGATCGGTCTGCCGGGGCAAACCCTTGAAAATCTGGCCGATGACCTGCTCTTTATGCGCCAGCAGGACATAGATATGTGCGGCATGGGGCCTTACCTCGAACACGCGCAAACCCCGCTTTATACCCGCCGGGCGGAGCTGTGGCTGCCGGAAAAACGGTTGGCTGTGGCACTCAACATGGTTGCCCTGTTGCGCATCCTGATGCCCCAAATCAACATCGCCGCCACCACCGCCCTGCAAGCCATCGACCCCGCCGGACGCGAAAAAGCCTTGCGCGCGGGGGCCAATGTGGTGATGCCCAACCTGACCCCCGCGCGGTACAAGGCCGATTACAAACTCTATGAAAATAAGCCCGTTACCGAATGGCCAGACATCCCCGAGGGCGAGATCGGCTACGGCTGCCGGGGCGATTCCGTCCATTTTCAACAGCGCACGGTTGGAAAATAATCGCTATATTTGCTTTGCTAAAAAACGTATAACCATGAATTTCAAAGATAAAGTGGTCGTGATTACCGGTGCCTCGTCGGGCATCGGCTTGGCCTTAGCCTATGAATTTGCCGCCTTGGGGGCCTCTATCGCCATGGGCGCGCGCACGGAGGAGAAGCTCAAAACCGTGGCCAACACGCTGGCCGCCCGAGGCACACGGGCGATCTATACCGCCACCGACGTTACCCGCGAAGAGGATTGTAAACGCCTGATCGAACGAACCGTAGAGGCCTTCGGGCGCATCGACGTACTGATCTGCAACGCCGGAATTTCCATGCGCGCGCTCTTTGACGATGTCGATCTGAGCGTCCTGCGCCGCCTGATGGATGTCAATTTTTGGGGGACGGTTTACTGCACCAAATACGCCCTGCCCTATATTCAGCAAAGCCGGGGGTCGATCGTGGGGGTATCGTCGGTGGCCGGGCTTCACGGACTGCCGGCGCGCACCGGCTATTCGGCCTCGAAATACGCCATGCACGGCTTTTTGGAGACCATCCGCATCGAAAACCGGAAAAAGGGGGTTCACGTTATGATTGCCGCACCGGGCTTCACCGCCTCCAACGTGCGTTTTGCCGCCCTCACGGCCGACGGTTCGGCGCAGGGCGAGACCCCGCGCGCCGAAGAACAAATGATGTCGCCCGAGGAGGTGGCTCGCCGCATCGCCACCGGGGTATGGAAACACAAACGCACCCTGCTCATGGAATTTCAGGGGCGCGCGACCTTCCTGCTCAAAAAAATCTGCCCCTCGTTCCTCGACAAAATGTTCTACGACCACATGGCCCAAGAACCGGATTCGCCCCTGCGATAGCTCGGAGCATTGATACAAAAGAAAAGGAGCGCACCCGACAAGGTGCGCTCCTTTCTTTTACTGTTACATTCGGCTTATTGCCTTTTACTTTTTTTCCAGTCTTCCGGAGAATTGGATGGTTTGCAAATTCTTCGACTGCACGATGATCGTACTGTTCCCATCCGGCGATACCTGTATCGAGTAATTCAACACATCGTCCGGCGATTGAACGGTAAAGGTGGCGAGACTCATGTTCTTTTTCCCCGGATGTGTCTGATAATCCGAGAGCTTTCCAGAGAAGTGAAGCCCAGCTCCGCCGCCGTAAGGCACGCTGAACGCCCGCCCGTAATAGGGCAAATGGGAAACAACCGAATCGCCTTTGACTGTCAGTGAATAAGGAGCGGAGAGAGAGATTGTCGGCCCGGTCATCGGATAGGCCCGAATCACATCAATGGTAAATGCCTTAGAGGCCAGTGCCGACTCAACGTGTTGTTGTTTAACGGAAACCTGCCGAGAGGTAGCGCACGAAACTGCCATCAAAAGAAGGATGGCCAAACCCATTGTTTTTTTCATAATCATTTTTGTTTTAGTATTGGATTACATAATGAACCTACTTAAGGTCTCTGTTAAATATACAAAAAATAGGCCAATTTGTGTTGCTTTTCTACCATACAAAAAAGGCATCCCTTTTCGGGGGTGCCTTTTCGGATGAATCTTTTAGAGAAATTCGGTACTAAGAGTTGGTCTAAAAAGAGGCCAAACTCTAAATATTCGGGAATTATCCTAAAATTTCTACGTTGATGGCTTGTTCGCCTCTTTTGCCTTCGCCGACTTCGAATTGAACTTCTTGGCCCTCTTCGAGTACGCGGAAACCTTGTTTAGCGATGCCGGTGTAATGTACAAAAATGTCATTACCCTGTTCGGTTGTGATGAAGCCATAACCTTTGGCTGTATCAAACCATTTTACTGTACCTTTCATAAAGAAACTAAAAATTAAGGATTTAAATTCTCACAAAGGAAAGAAAAGATTTGGAATATACAATACTTTTCCCTCATTTTTTTAACAACATTTTTTTGTCTCTCCGCCAGCTGTAAATTCCGAACAGGCTCTAATCCATCTTCAACACCGCCAAAAAGGCCTCCTGAGGCACTTCGACGTTGCCGACCTGCCGCATCCGTTTTTTCCCGGCCTTCTGTTTTTCGAGCAATTTTCGTTTGCGGGTGATGTCGCCACCGTAACATTTGGCTGTCACATCCTTGCGCACGGCTTTGACCGTCTCGCGGGCGATGATCTTCGCCCCGATCGCCGCCTGTATCGCGATGTCGAACTGCTGGCGGGGGATCAGCTCTTTGAGCTTTTCGCACATCCGCCGCCCGAAATCATAGGCGTGGTCGACATAGATCAGCGACGAAAGCGCATCGACCGGTTCGCCGTTGAGCAGAATATCCAATTTGGCCAGCTTCGAGGGCTGATAACCCACCTGGTGGTAGTCGAACGAGGCGTATCCGCGCGAGATACTTTTCAACTTGTCGTAAAAATCGAAGACAATCTCGGCCAGTGGCATCTCGAAATTGACCTCGACCCGATCGGTGGTCAGAAAGACCTGATTTTTCATCGTCCCCCGGCGGTCGATGCAGAGTTTGATGATCGCCCCGAGGTATTCGGACTTGGTGATGATCTGAGCCAAAATATAGGGTTCTTCGATGCGGTCGATGAGCGTCGGTTCGGGCAATCCGGAGGGGTTGTGTACGTCAATCACCGCCCCTTTGGTCGTATAAACTTTGTACGAGACGTTGGGAACGGTGGTGATTACATCCATGTTGAACTCCCGGTAGAGGCGTTCCTGAATGATCTCCATGTGCAACAACCCGAGGAACCCGCCCCGGAAACCGAAGCCCAAAGCCAACGACGATTCCGGCTCGAAGGTCAACGAAGCGTCGTTCAGCTGGAGCTTTTCGAGCGAGGCCCTCAACTCTTCGTACTGGTCGGTGTCGACCGGATAAAGCCCCGCGAAGACCATCGGTTTGACATCCTCGAAACCGGCAATGGCCTCTTGCGCCGGACGTTGAACGTGGGTGATCGTGTCGCCAACCTTGATGTCGGCCGAATTTTTCACCCCCGAGATGATATAGCCCACGTCGCCCGCCCGAAGCTCAGCGCGGGGACTCATTTTTAGCTTCAACACCCCAATCTCGTCGGCATCGTACTCGCTGCCGGTGTTGAAGAGCTTGACCTTGTCGCCTTTGCGGATCGTCCCGTTGAAGATGCGGAAATAGGCGATGATGCCCCGGTAAGAATTAAAAACCGAGTCGAAAATCAACGCCTGCAAAGGAGCCTCCTCGTCGCCTTTGGGGGCGGGAATACGGTCGACAATCGCCTCCAACACATCGCCCACGCCCACGCCCGTCTTGGCCGACACGGCAATCACGTCCTGCGGGTCGCACCCAATCAGGTCGACAATCTGTTCGGTGACCTCGTCGACCATCGCCGCCTCCATGTCGATTTTGTTGATGACCGGGATGATCTCCAAGTCGTGCCCCAGGGCGAGATAAAGGTTCGATATAGTCTGTGCCTGAATGCCTTGCGTGGCATCGACAATCAACAGAGCACCCTCGCACGAGGCGATGGCCCGGGAGACCTCGTAGGAGAAATCGACGTGGCCGGGGGTGTCGATCAGGTTGAGCGTGTAAGCCTGCCCGTCGCGCAGGTATTCCATCTGGATGGCGTGGCTCTTGATGGTGATCCCCTTTTCGCGCTCCAAGTCCATATCGTCGAGCACCTGTGCCTGTAACTCACGGCTGGAGAGGGTTTTGGTCTCCTCCAACAGGCGGTCGGCCAACGTGCTCTTGCCGTGGTCGATGTGGGCAATGATGCAAAAATTGCGTATATTTTTCATGGGTTGTTTATCGTTTCAGCCAACAAAGGTACGATTTTTCTTGCTTATCAAGAGATTTTGAACGACAGAATTGATTTGTTTCCAAAAATCACTATATTTGTCGAAAAATGGAAACGGAATGAATTATTTGGACTTTAAGCAGGAGTTTTTCGAGGTCGGGTGTTTCAACACACATCAGATTCGGGCTTGGAATCCGGGGTTTCAAAGCAATAACCTCACGCGCTGGACAAAGCAAGAGCTGTTAATCAAGCTCCGGCAGGGGTATTATGCCTTCCCCGAATACCTCAGCCAGCACGATTTTTCGCTCTACCTCTCCAGCCGCATCTACAAGCCGTCGTACATCAGCCTGCATACCGCATTGGCGTTTTATGGAATCATTCCCGAGGCCGTTGTGCAAATTACGGCCGTTTCGTCGCTCAAGACGGCGGAGTTCGAGAACGATTTCGGCACCTATTCTTACCAAAAAATGCGGGAAGAGTTAATTTTCGGCTATGAGCTGAAGCCGTTTGGCGACCGGACCATACCCTTTGCCACACCGGAAAAGGCCCTGCTCGATTTGCTCTACCTCTATCCATTCTACAACACCCCGCAGGAGATGGAGCAGTTGCGGCTCGATGAGGATTATATGCAGAGCGACCTCGACAAGGAACGCCTGAGTGGATACGCCGAACAGTTCGGCAACAAGGCGTTGGATAGGCGGCTGAAAATAATGATAAACACTTATGGACTATGATCTCGCTGGAACAGATAAAAGGCTATTTCCCCGCCGAGTTGCGCGGCAATGCCACTTACCAAAAGTATATGCTCAAGGAGTATGTTCAATTGATGATACTCGACTTTCTCTCCACCTCGTCCTACATAGAGAGCCTCGTTTTTATCGGCGGCACCAATCTCCGGCTCGTCAAGGGGATCGACCGCTTTTCGGAAGACCTCGATTTTGACTGCAACCGTTTTTCGCAGGCCGATTTCGTGCAGATGACCGACGACGTTCTGCGATTTCTGCAACGATCGGGATTCAAGGCCGAGACCCGCGACAAGGCAAACACCCGGTTGACAGTCTTCCGGCGCAACCTCTATTTCCCGGAATTGCTCTTCGAATTGGGGCTTTCGGGGCACAAGGACGAGCGGTTTCTGATTAAAATCGAGAGTCAGGATCAAGGATACGCATACCCGCCGGTGCTGGCCCATATCAAACGCGCTGGGTTCTTTTTCCCGTTCCCGGTGCCTCCGGATAGCATTTTGTGCGCCATGAAACTCTCGGCACTGCTCTGCCGGCAGAAAGGGCGCGATTTCTACGATGCGATGTTCTTGTTGGGGTTGACGGAGCCGGATTACGGTTACCTCGGCGAGAAATGGAACATCCACAACAAGGAGGAACTCCGCGCCGCACTGATCGCGGTCACCGATAAAACCGACTTGAGCACCAAATCAAAAGATTTCGAGCACCTGTTATTCAACAAAAATAACAAGGCTAAAATAGTACGATTCAGGGAGTTTGTCGAATCATTGTAACAGACCGACGTTTACCCGTGATGATACGGTTCGTTGTTTAGGATGGTGAAGGCGCGGTAGAGTTGTTCGGCGAAGATGACGCGCACCAATTGGTGGGAGAAGGTCATGGGCGAGAGCGAAATGCGGTCGCCAGCCCGGGCGTAAAGCTCTTTGGAGAAGCCATAGGGGCCACCGATCACAAAACAGAGCCGTTTGACCCCGGCGTTCATCCGTTTTTGCAACCACGCCGCAAAAGCGGGCGAACTCCCCTGTCGCCCCCGTTCGTCTAAGAGGACAACCACATCAGAGTCAGTCAATTGCGCGAGGATCAACTTCCCCTCCTGCACCTTTTGTTGCTCTTCGGTCAGTTTCCCCGCATTTTTCAGGTCGGGAATGGTGACGATCTCGAATTTCGCATAGTGATTGATCCGTCCGAGGTACAATTCGACCCCCTCGCGGATGTATCCGGCGTCCGTTTTGCCGATCTGTATCAAGGTGATGTTCATAGGTTTCGGGATAGAAATTCTATGATCCGCCTCATCAGGTGGTTGCGCCCGTCGGGTGCCATGGCGTGATTCTTATCGGGGTAAATCTGCATCTCAAAATCCTTTCCGGCGGCGACCAGCGCGTTGGCCATCTCATAGGTGTTCTGCACGTGAACATTATCGTCACCCGTGCCGTGGGCAATCAGCAATTTGCCCTGCAAGCGGTCGGCGAAAAAGAGGGGTGAATTGTCGTCGTACCCTGCCGGGTTCTCCTGTGGCAGACCGTTGTAGATTTCGGTGTAGATCGTGTCGTAATAGCGCCAATTGGTCACCGGAGCCACCGCAACAGCCGCCCGAAAGGTATCTGCCCCCTTGAGGATGCAGTTGAGCGCCATAAAACCGCCATAACTCCAACCATAAATGCCGATCCGATCGCGATCGACATAAGGCAACCCGGCGAGGTAACGGGCGGTCTCGATCTGGTCTTCGGTCTCGTATTTGCCCAACTGGCGGTAGGTGATTTTTTTGAACGCCTCGCCCCGGAAGCCCGTTCCGCGAGGGTCGACGCAGACCACAAGGTAGCCTTGTTGAACCAGCGCATCCTCCCAATCCATGCTCCAGCTGTCGGCAACCCGTTGCGACCCCGGGCCGCTGTACTGGGTCATGAGCACCGGGTAGCTCTCCTGCTCCGAAAAGCCGGGCGGTTTCAGCATCCAGCCGTAAAGTGTTGTGCCGTCGGCGGTATCGAAGGTAAAAAACTCTTTTTGAGGCACATTCAGCTCCGTCAGTCGATCCTTCAGCTCCCGATTTTCTTCTACCGTGCGAATCAGTTTGCCATCGGCCGTGTGTAGGGTGACGGTCGGCGGCGTGGAAACATTCGAGAACGTGCTGATGTAATAGCGAAAGCCCTTGCTGAAATCAATGCGGTAGGTGCCCTCGCCCGGGGTGAGCCGTTTTTTACGCCGCTCGTTGCCGCTGAGCTTGATCCGGTAGAGGTTGCGGCGCAAGGGCGAAGTCTCGCTGGAGAGGTAATAGACCTCGTCGTGCTCCTCGTCAACCCCCAACAGCTGGGTCACCTCCCACCGCCCCCGGGTAATGGGGTGAAGTAATCCCTGCTCGAAGCTATATAGGTAGAGGTGAAAGAACCCCTCTCGCTCGCTTCGGACGATAAATCGCTCGCCGTCAGCGAGGAACGTGATCGTCTGGTCGTCCGTTCGCTCGACATAGCGGTCGTTGCGCTCGTCGTAAACCACCCGCGAACGACCCGTGACGGGGTCGGTCAAGAGCAATTCAAAGTGATTTTGCAGGCGGTTCAAGCGGTAGATCGCCAGCCGCCCGTCGGGAGTCCAGCGGATGCGGGGGATGTATTGGTCGGCCTCCTCGCCAATGTCCATTTTCCGGGTTTGACCATCGGCGAGCGTATAGGTATGGACACTCACGACAGCGTTTTCCTCGCCCGCCTTGGGGTATTTGAAGGTGTAGACCGAGGGGTACAACTGCCCCTGAAACATATTCATGGAGAATTGCCGAACCCGAGACTCGTCGAAGCGCATAAAGGCGATCCGATCCGAGGCCGGCGACCACTCAAAGGCGCGGGCAAAGGCAAATTCCTCCTCATAGACCCAATCGGGGATGCCGTTGATAACCGCATTCATCTCGCCGTCAAAGGTGATCTGCGTCTCGGTCCTATCGCTGAGCTTCACGTAGAAGAGGTTGTTGTCGCGCACAAAAGCCACCATCGTTCCGTCGGGCGAGAGGGCCGCGCTCTGTTGCTTGCCACCGGGCGAAAGGGCGGTGATCGCGCGCGTATCGCGGTCGTAAAGGCAATAGGCCGCTCGGAACGAACGGCGGTAGATCGGCTCGGCGGCAGTGGTCAGCAGGATTTTGCGCTCGTCGGCACTCAACTCATAAGCCGAAAAACCGAAATCGGCGGGCGATTCAAAGATCGTCTCGACCCGCCCTCCGGTGCGGTAACTGTACCGAACAATCGCCCCACCCTCCTGCACGGTGTAATGTTCGCCGTCGTTCATCGAGCGCAACCCCTCGATCGTGCGCGGGGTGAACACCTCCCCGGTCATCTCGTCAAAGGTAAAGGCCGGCCCGGCGGCTAATGCGTTTATTGTCATAACCCAAGCTGATAGAATAATCCCTAATTTCCGCATACGGATTTCTTTTTACCGAGGTAAAAATACGATTTTTCTTGCCTAAAAAAGGAAAGAAAATTTAAAAACTTTTTTTGTTCCTAAAGTTTTTGCACTACTTTTGCTCCGTTAATACAAGAATGAATTACATGGATGCAATCAAACAAAAAATCGTTCAGGGCGCGACAGAGCAATTTGTGATGTATGGCGTCAGGAGCGTGACGATGGATGATATTGCCTCCGCCCTGGGCATCTCCAAACGCACGATTTACGAGCAATTTACCAACAAAAAGGAACTATTGACCGCTGTGGTCGACCACGTTCAGTCCCAGCAGGAGTGCCACGAACAGCAGTTGGCCGAAAATGCGGAGACCATCCTCGACGAATTTTTCCTGATGTTCAACGCCATCGACGAGCGGTATCAGAGCATTGGGAAATTTACCTTTGACGTGGGGAAATATTACCCCGAAATCTACGAAGAAAAATACCACGCCTATTACCAAAAGGCGCTCGAACGGCTGAAGGATCGGATGCAGTTGGGGATAGAACAGGGGGTGATTCTACCCACGCTCAACCTCGAATTTAGCACCTATATGCTGTTGGAGATGATCTACAACGTCATTTCGCGGGGCAAACGGATCGTACAGATGCACATCCCGATCACCGATGCTTTTAAATACACGGTCGTTTACCTGCTCCGGGGCTTTTCGACCGACAAGGGGATTCGGATCATTGATGAAAGAACCAAAAATTGGAAGTATAACGTGATATAAAACAAAAACTATTTATAAAAGTATGAGACAAGGAAAATGGCTATGGCTGTCGATCGCTCTGTTGGCGGTGACAACCGGTTTGCAGGCTCAGCAGGCGACGGACTCGCTCCCGATCACGCTCGAAAAGGCGATCGAGATCGGCCTGAGCGAAAACCCGACTGTGCTGATCGCCGATCAAGAGATTCAGCGGATGGAGTACATGAAAAAGGAGGCCCGAGGCAATCTGCTTCCCACCGTGTCGGGGTCGGGCAGTTTTACCCACAACATTCAGAAACAGAAGATGTTTATGGGCGGTGGCGGATTCAACATGGGTTCGATGCTCACCCCCCTGCTCGATTGGTATTTCCAAAATCTGCCCCCCGAATACCTCGCACCGCCCTTCCCGGAACAGGAATCGAGCGGGTCGAGCGAGCCGATCGAAGTGGGCTTGCGCAACAGCGTCAGCGGAGGATTTTCGCTCTCGTTGCCGCTCTTTATGCCGACCATTTATAAAAACATCCGGCTGACCGAGCAACAGATTCTTAGCGCGGTCGAAACGGCGCGCCAAAACAAGATCACGCTGGCCAACCAGATCAAAAAGAGCTATTACGGCATCCTGCTGGCCGAAAGTTCGTTGGAGGTGCTGAGGCGCAACATTGAGTACGCCCAAATTACGGTCAACGACACCCGCAACGCCTTTGAACAGGGGATTGTTTCGGAGTACGACCTAATCACGGCCGAGGTGCAGTTGAGCAACCTCACCCCGACCTTGATCCAGACCGAGAACAGCATCCGGGTGGCCCGGCTGACGCTGAATATGTTGCTCTCCCTGCCCTTAGAAACCCGGCTCGACCTGAAGGAGACGCTCTACGATTTCACCGATTCGATCAACAGCGCGATCTTCGGACAGATCGACCTGAGCGACAACGCCGACCTGAAACTGTTAGACATTCAGAGCGATATGCTCGACACGCAACTCGAACTTCAACGCGCCGCGCGGATGCCGTCGCTCGTCGGGATTGGCAGTTATCAGGTGCTCTCGCAGAGCGAAAAGCTGAACATCGGCCAATTTCGCTGGCTGGGCAGTTCGTCGGTCGGCCTGCAACTGAGCATCCCGATCTTCGCCGGATTCACCAACAAACAGCGCGAAAGTCAGATCAAAATCAATAGGGAGCAACTGAAACTGCAACGCGACTATCAGGAACAGGCACTCAGTTTGGAGGCTCAGACCGCCCTGAATAACATCGAACAGGCTCACCGACAGATGACCGCCAACGAGGCGACCCGCACACAGGCCGAAAAGGGGTACCGCATCTCCAAAACCCGCTTCGATGTGGGTGCCGGGACGATGGTCGAATTAAACAACGCACAGATGGCTCTATTGCAGGCCGACCTGAACTACTCCCAGTCGATTTACGACTACATGAGCGCGCAGGCCGATTTCGATCGGATTAGTGGCAAGGAAAATTAAAAAATTAAAAAAGATAATCGTATGAAAACACAGTCATTGCTGAAAGGAGTTGCACTGGTCGCCCTCGCTGTTTTGGCGACAGGGTGCGGAAACCGGAACTCCACGACCACCACCGCCGAGGAGAAGAAACCGCTGGTCAAAGTGTCCACGGCGCGGATCGAATCGGTGGCGCAAACCGAAGAATTTTCGGGCACCATCCTCCCTTTCTCGCAGAATAACATCAGCCCCTCGATGCCGTTGCGCATCCAGCGCATTTTGGTCGACGTGGGCGACCGCGTGGCCCAAGGGCAAATCTTGGCCGAATTGGATCAGAGCAGTCTGCTTCAGGCTAAAGTGCAACTTGAAAACCTGAAGGCCGACCTGCAACGTTACCAAGCCCTGTACGAGGCGGGCGGCGTGTCGAAACAACAGCTCGACCAAATGACTACCCAAGTCGATGCCTCGCAGGTGTCGTTCGATAACTTGCAGGAAAACACCGTCCTGCGCTCGCCGGTGGCCGGTGTGGTGACGGCTCGGAATTACGATCCGGGCGACCTTTACGGGTCGGGCGGCGCGATTCTGACCGTGATGCAGATCGACCGGGTCAAGGTTCAGGTCAATATCTCCGAAGGCTATTTCCCGCAGGTCAAAGTGGGGATGCCGGTCGCGATTCGGCTCGATGTCTATCCCGACGAGGTGTTCGAAGGCAAAGTTTCGCTGATCTATCCGGCGGTCGATGCGGCCACACGCACCTTCACGACCGAGATCACCATTCCTAACGGCAACCTGAAACTGCGTCCGGGGATGTTTGCCCGGGTGGCTATCAACTTTGGAGCTGAAGATCAGGTGGTTGTACCCGATGTAGCGATTCAAAAACAGGTCGGCACCAACGAACGCTTCGGCTTTGTGATTGAAAACGGCGTGGCTCACCGCCGCACGTTGACCCTCGGTCGGCAAGTCGGCTCCAGCGTGGCGATCCTCTCGGGCTTCAGTGCCGGGGAGACCATCGTGGTAGCCGGAGGACAAAAACTGTTGGACGGCACCGAAGTCGATGTGACACGGGAATAACCCCTTGAAGAAGAGACGATAACATATATCGCAGAAACTATGAAGATATTTGAAACTTCCGTCCGGAAACCCATATCCACCATATTGATCTTTGTCGGGGTGGTTATTTTGGGGGTATTCTCCCTGAATAACCTGGCGATTGATATGTACCCGAAAATGGACATCCCCAGCGTCATTGTCATGACCACCTACCCGGGGGCCAATGCGGCGGACATCGAAACCAACGTGAGCCGTATTTTGGAGGACAACCTCAATACGGTCGAAAACCTGAAGGAGATCACCTCCCGCTCGTCGGACAACATTTCGATGGTCACGCTCGAATTGGAATGGGGAAGCGACATGACCGAGGCCGTCAACGACGTGCGCGACGTGGTGGGGCGTGTCGAACCCCTGTTGCCGGAAGAGGTCGACGAGCCGATTGTGCTCAAGATCAGTTCGAGCATGATGCCGGTGGTCGTTCTCTACGCCACAGCCAACGAAAGCTACCCGGCGCTGAATAAAATTTTGGACGAGAAATTGGTCAACCCGCTCAACCGGGTCGACGGGGTCGGTGCGGTCAGCCTGATGGGGTCGCCCGTGCGCGAAATTCAGGTCAATGTCGACCCGCAACGGATCGAGGCCTATAACCTGTCGGTCGAACAGATCGGGCAGATCATCGCCGCCGAGAACGTCGACACCCCCGGAGGGACGCTCGACATCGGCCAGCAGACGATCAACATCCGCGCCATGGGCGAATTGGGCAGCAGCGACCAGTTGCGCGACATTGTGGTGGCCGACTACAACGGACGGCCTGTCTACCTGCGCGATGTGGCTCAGATCAGAGACACGCTCGAAAAAACGACGCTCGACGAACGGATCAACGGCCGTCAAGGGGTGCGGATCATCGTACAAAAACAGTCCGGAGCCAACTCGGTGGGCATTGCCAATCAGGTGACGGCCCTGTTGCCGGCCATTCAGGCCTCTCTGCCGCCCGACGTTCATTTGGGCGTGGTGGTCGACTCGTCGGATTACATCAAAAACAGCATCAACAGCTTGAGTGAGACGGTGTTATACGCCTTTCTCTTCGTCATGTTGGTGGTGCTCTTCTTCCTGGGCCGGTGGCGGGCGACCTTTATCATCATCCTGACCATCCCCATTTCGCTGATTACGGCCTTTATCTACCTGATGCTCACCGACAGCACGCTGAACATCATCTCGCTCAGCTCGCTCTCGATCGCTATCGGGATGGTGGTCGACGACGCGATTGTGGTGCTCGAAAACATCACCAAACACATGGAACGAGGCAGTTCGCCGCGCGAGGCCTCGATTTACGGCACCAACGAGGTGTGGCTGGCCGTTATCGCCACCACGCTGGTTATTGTGGCGGTGTTTATGCCGCTGACCATGCTCTCGGGGATCGCCGGGATCATGTTCAAGGAGTTGGGCTGGATCGTCACCATCGTGACCTGCGTCTCGACCGTGGCCGCTGTCTCGCTGACCCCGATGTTGACCTCGATCATGCTGAAAACCAATCGGGTTAAGAGTTACAAGGGGGTCGGCAAGGTCTTTATCCCGATCGAAAAATTCCTCGACGGGCTGGATAGCTGGTACGCCAATATGTTGGCTTGGGTGGTACGCCACCGGACAGTCACCCTCCTGAGCGCGCTGGTCATCTTCGGGGTGAGCATCCTGCTCTTCATGGGAACGCCCTTTGACTTCTTCCCCAAATCGGACGACGGGCAGATCAGTGCCACCGTTGAACTCGATCAGGGCGTGAGCACCGACTATACGGTCCGGGTCGCCCGGCAGATCGACTCGATTTGGCGCGAAAAATACCCCGAGATCGACATCATGTCGACCAGTGCCGGGGCCTCGTCGGGGAGCACCTTTGCCGCCATGCAAAATACGGGGTCGCACATCATCAGTTACATGATGCGCATGGTGCCCCGCGACGAACGGGAGCGCACTATTTTTGAGATCAGCGACGGGATGCGCGCCGATCTGGACGGCATTGCCGAAATTGTCGACTACACCGTGGCCGCCGGAGGCGGCGGAGCACCGGGCGGCGGGAGCGGAGGAGACATTCAGGTCAAGGTCTTCGGCTATGACCTGGACGAGACCGACGCGCTGGCTCAGCAACTGCGCGACCAAATTGCCGAGATTCCCGGAACAGCCGATGTGCAGTTGAGCCGCGACGAGATGCGCCCGGAATACCGGATCATCTTCGACCGCGCCAAATTAGCCACTTACGGGCTGAATACGGCAACCGTGTCGGCTTATGTCCGCAACCGGATCAACGGGCTGACGGCCTCGAAATACCGGGAGGACGGCGACGAGTACGACATCATCGTCCGTTATGGCGAAGAGTTCCGCGAGAGCCTCGAAGCGATTGAAAACATCACCGTCTACTCCCCACAAGGCCAGCCGGTAAGGCTTCGCGAAGTGGGCGAGATTGTCGAAGAGTTCGCCCCGCCGACCATTGAGCGCGAAAACCGCCAGCGGGTGATCTCGGTCAATGTGACGTTGGCCGGAGCCTCCATGTCCGAAGTGGCCGAGCCGATCGAGGCGATCATTGCCCAAACCGATATTCCGGAGGATGTCTATGTTGAAATCGGCGGCTCTTACGAAGACCTTCAGGAGACCCTGACCGATATGATGACCCTGTTGGTGCTGATTATCATCTTGGTTTACATTGTGATGGCCACGCAGTTCGAATCGTTCCGCTCGCCCTTTATCATCATGTTCTCCCTGCCGTTTGCCTTTACCGGGGTATTCCTCGCGCTCTGGCTGACCGGCACCTCGATGAGCATCATTGCCATGATCGGAGCCATTATGTTGGTGGGTATCGTGGTCAAAAACGGGATTGTGATGGTCGACTTCACCAACCTGTTGCGCGACCGGGGCATGAGCATCAACCAGTCGGTGATCAACGCCGGGAAATCGCGTCTGCGCCCGGTATTGATGACCTCGCTGACCACTATTCTCGGGATGTTGCCGTTGGCCCTCAGCTCGGGCGAAGGGTCGGAAATTTGGAAACCCATGGGGATCGCCGTGATCGGCGGGCTGACCTTCTCGACCATCCTGACCCTGATCGTAATCCCGGTCATGTACTCGCTCTTCGGATCGGGACGGCTCAAACGCCAGCGTAAAATCGCATTACAAACCCAGCAACTGCTCGACAGCACCGACTCGTCGGATCAGGCAGGGGCTGAAATGAAAGGAGAATTTTAACGATGAAAGCAGTAATTATCAGCCATAATCAGGCGTTGACCGAGGCGGTGATGGCCATCCTCGACCGCCTGCACATCCGGGGATACACCAAATGGGTCGACACCGTGGGGCGCGGCACCACCGACGGAGAGCCGCACATGGGGACACACACTTGGCCCTCGAAAAATTCGACGATCCTGACCGTTGTCGACGACGACAAGGTCGAGATGCTCCTGAAAACCCTGCGCAAACTCGATGCAAAAACCATCGAGCAGGGGCTTAAGGCGTATGTTTGGAATATTGAAGATCAACTATAATTTCATTCATACTCATTTCTATTTTCTCCGTTCAGGCGGCCGTTCGCGGTCGCCTGAACTTTTTTATTTATTTTTGTCTTATATAATACTCAAGTTATGAAAACTTTCGATTTGGCCATTATCGGCGCAGGGCCTTGCGGATACACCGCCGCCGAACGGGCGGCAACCCGAGGGCTTTCTGTGGTGCTTTTTGAGCAAAAAACAGTGGGAGGGGTATGCCTCAATGAGGGGTGTATCCCCACCAAAACCCTGCTGTACAGTGCCAAAGTGTACGAGACAGCCGTCAATGGTTCCAAATACGGGGTAACGGTCAGCGGCGCGGCGGTCGATTACCGCAAAATGGTCGAGCGCAAAAACCGGGTGGTGCGCCGACTGGTCGGCGGGGTCTCCGCGCGGATGAAGGTACACGGGGTCGAGGTCGTCACGGGTCACGCTCACATCGAAGGGCGCACGGACGAGGGCTTCGTTGTCTCCTGCGGCAGTGAAAGTTACCGCGCAAAAACGCTCTTGATTGCCACCGGATCGCGCACGGCAGTGCCCGCCATTGCCGGGATCGAAACCGCCGCCGACCGTGCGATGACCCACCGGGAACTGCTCACGCTGACCGAGCGGCCCGAACGGCTTGTGGTGATCGGCGGCGGGGTGATCGGGATGGAATTTGCCTCGCTCTTCCACACGCTTGGTGCGCAGGTCACGGTGATCGAGATGCTCGATAAAATTCTCGGGCCGATGGATCGGGAGCTGAGCGAGCAGTTGCAGGAGAGCTATGCCAAACGGGGCATGGCGTTTCACCTGCGCTCGGCGGTGACCGAAATTGACGGCGATCGGGTGATTTTCCGCACCCCCGAAGGGGAACTGCGCACGGTGCAGGGCGACAAAATTCTGTTGAGTGTCGGCCGAAAAAGAAACACCGAAGGGTTCGGGCTGGAAAACATCGGGGTCGAATTGGACGGCGACCGGATTCGGGTCAACAGCCAGATGCAGACCAACGTGCCGGGTGTTTATGCCGCCGGGGATGTGGCCGGGGAGTTTCTGTTGGCTCACACGGCGATCCGCGAGGCCGAAGTGGTCGTCAACCACCTGACCGGCGGGAGCGACCGGATGAGCTACACCGCTGTCCCGGCGGTGGTCTACACCAACCCCGAAATGGCCAGCGTCGGGCTGACCGAAGCCCTTGCCCGGGCGCAAGGCATAGCGACCCGCACACTGAAGCTCCCCATGACCTATTCCGGGCGGTTTATGGCTGAAAATGAGGGGGTAAACGGCCTGTGTAAAGTGCTGATCGACCCCGATAGCGAACGGCTCTTGGGCGTACACCTATTAGGCAACCCCGCCGGAGAACTCATCTCCACCGCCGCATTGGCCATCGAGCACAACCTAACGGTCAACGAGTTACAAAAACTCATCTTTCCCCACCCAACCGTCTCCGAAATCCTCAAAGAGGTTCTCTATTCCGAGAACGTCTCCCGGTAAAAACGAACGGCGGCGGCGAGGTCTTCGGGCGTGTCGACGGCCACGGTCGGGCGATCGGTGATGCCGACCCGGATGCGATAGCCGTTCTCCAGCCAGCGCAACTGTTCGAGCGATTCGGCCAGCTCCAACGGCGAAGGCTCCAACCGGGTGATCTCGCGCAACGCCTCAGCGCGATAGGCGTACATCCCCACGTGCTTATAATAGCGGTGAGCCTCGCCCCAGCGGCTCCGGTCGGCTTCCGAACGCAGGAAAGGGATCGGCGAGCGGCTGAAATAGAGCGCGTAGCCCTGCCGCGACAGGACGACTTTGGGCGAATTGGGGTTGAAAATATCCTCGTCCGGCGCAAAGGGTTTGACCAGCGTGGCGATCTGCGTGGCCGGGTCGTCGAACGATGAGGCGAGCTGAACGAGTTGCTCGGTGGCCACAAAGGGTTCGTCGCCCTGCACATTGACCACCACATCGAACGATTGGCCGGTAGCCTGTTCGATCGTGTCCAACGCCTCGCGGCACCGGTCGGTACCGCTCCGGTGATCGGACGAGGTCATCACCACACGGCCTCCGAAAGCCTGCACAGCGGCCTCGATCCGCGCATCGTCCGTGGCCACATAACACGCCTCAAAAACAGCCGAAGCCCGTTCATAGACGCGGCGAATCATCGGCTGACCGGCAATATCGGCCAGCGGCTTCCCCGGAAAACGGCTCGACGCATACCGCGCCGGAATCAAAGCAAGGGTTTTCATTGGGTGGGTAATTTTTTTGTGGATTGTTCGATTTTCTTCTGATCGGCCACCGTGCGCCGCTCCCCTTTTTTAATGTCTTCAGCCGGTGGGAGCAATTCCGGTTTTATGCCTCGTTTGCCCAACATGGATCGAACCGTTTTGTTGTTCTGAATGTGTTCGACCGTAATGGGTGCTTCGCCATAAAGGTCTTTTTCGTTGACGTTAAAATTGGTCATCTCGGTAGCCAAGTTTTTAGCCGCGATGGTCAGTGTCGGCAAAAAGTCGGCCAGCGGGCGGGTGGATTTGATCCCCAGCCGGTGTTTCATCTCCTCCGTTGTGTGGCCGCCAAATAGAGCCTGATCGCCCTTTGAGCGGATGCGCCCGAACCCTTTGTCGTCGACGCCCCGTTCGTAAATATTTTGCGAGAGTTGTTTCTCGGAAGCGCGCAATTTGTCCCGCGCTTCGACGCGCGACTTCAGGTTGATGCGCTCTTCGATCAGCTCGATTTTGCGCGTTTGAACGGCAAAATAACTTTGGGCAAAAGCGATCTCCTCTTTTTTCGGGTCGCCGTTTTGTGCGATCAAGTAACAAGCAAAGCGGGTCAACATAAAATCGTCGACTTTGCGCACCCCACCCTTGCCTATATCGATCATTTTCGTGACCTCACGAAAATGATCGTTCACGTTGATTCCCTGTGATTTACATGAATCTAAGGATCGATGAATAGCCACCGTGAAATTCTCCCAGCGGGCATACCCCAGCACGGCCTGCAATTCGCGGGCAAACCACACTTCGACCTCTTCGTTTTGATCGCCGGTGATGTGCTGGACAATCCCGTCGAATGAGTTTTTGTATTGATTGAGCTTAATTTTGTCCATTTTTTCGGTTATTGTCTCAAGACGGTTCTTAATGATAATCTAATTTCATCCTAAGACAAAGATAAACGCTTTTTATAACTTTGCATAAAGAAACAGAGCGCACTTTTACTTATGTACCGCATCGCACCCTTTGTCAGGCTGGGCAGGATCATCGACCGCATTTTGGTCGATCGTCCGGCTGTGTTCGACGAGTTGGTGCGGTTGGCGCAGGCTGAGAACCCTTGGTTTACAGCCGAAAACGTCCGGTCGACACTGACGGCCATTTCGGAAAAGATGTTGCAGCAGGAGAAGTTGACCCAGTGGTTGAAAGTGTATCCGTTCGCTGATTCTGCGCCCAAAAATATCGGGATCGTTATGGCCGGGAATATCCCGCTGGTCGGGTTTTTCGACCTGCTATGCGTGCTGGTCAGCGGCCACAGGGCTTATGTCAAGCTCTCCTCGAAGGATCGCGCGCTGATGAGCCGAGCGATCCGCGCCTTGCAACACATCGACCCCACGCTGACTGTTCTCCCCTTTCAAGAAAACTCGCCGGTTCAGGGGGTGATTGCCACGGGCAACAACAACACCAACCGCTATTTCAGCGGCCTGTACAGCCACATCCCTCACCTGTTGCGGGGAAGCCGCAAAAGCGTTGCCCTGCTGACGGGAGGCGAGAGCGAAGCCGATCTGCGGGGGCTGTCGCACGACGTGTTCGACGGTTTCGGGATGGGATGTCGGAGTGTGAGTAAAATTTTCGTTCCTGCCGGATACGACCTCTGTGCGCTGGCTGAGTGCTTGGGACAACGAAACATCACCCACCCGAATTACGTGAACGCCTATCGCCACCACAAAATACTGCTTCAAATGCGGGGCACGTCGTTCATCGACGGCGGATTTTTCCTCCTGCGTGAGTGCATCGGATTTTCAGAAACCCTGCCCGAATTGATCTATACCCCTTATAGGTCAGTCGAGGAAGCACAGCAGTGGATCACAACCAACGACATCCACCTGCAATGCGTGGTCACGACCGCTTTTGAACACCCCCGGCGAGTCGATTTCGGCCAAGCACAACACCCCGAATTGTGGGATTATCCGGACGGAAAGGATGTGATGGCCTTTTTAAGGAGCATAGGGAGCTTGTAAAAATCCAAAATACTGCGTTACGCTCCCTCTGCAAAATGCTCGAGTACGTTTAGTACACTGCGCTTTTGCCTCGGTCGCAAGCCTTGTCTTTTGAATTTTTACAAACTCCCTAAATAAGACTTGCAAAAAAGAAGACCGGCTGGGTTATTGCGCCGAATTTGTGTTTGGCCTCGGCGTGGGTCACCCCCATGTTGATCCGGCGCACATTGCGGTGGAGGGCATCGCCGATCGATTCGATCACCAGATTGTGCCACAAAAACAGCTCGTCTCGCCTCTCGAAGCCGATGTATTGATGCACGCAACTTGTTGCGGTATAGAGCAGTAGCATAAACCCGAGGTACTCATCCGTGGCTCGCTCGCGAATGGTCATCACCGTGGCATCGTCGCCAAATTCCTCCTTTACCACCCGGAAATAAGCCTCAGGCCAAGCCTCGGCACGGTATTCCCGCGCCCGTTGCGACACCTCGACATATAAGGGATACAACCGATCGAGCAGGGGCAGGTAGTCGGTAACGGCCTCCACGGCGTACCGCTCGCGGTCAATCGCCGCCCGGTATTGGTTCCAACGATAGCGGTGTTTGGCATTCAGCACCGTGGGGTATTCGTCCAGCGAGTGAACCTGTGGCGGAATGGCCAACAGCGAGAGGTCGAGCACCCGCCGCGCCTGAAAACCGACCGCCTCGAACGCCGTCTGCCACTCATCGGCCACCGCGCCGATGAAATCCTGAAAAACAAGCCTGCTCCCCTGCCCCGCCTCGGTCAGCACCTGCGAAAGAAACGCCGCCCGATCGACCCGCGAGCCGTCGAACCAAAGCGGCAGGCCGGAAGTCTCCGGCGTTCCGGTCGAGGCAACACCGGTGCGGATCGTCCACGCAAGGAGTGCAACCGGCTTATCGTCCTGCAAACCAAGCCAATATTCAAACGCCGTGTCGGTACACATCCGTTCGGCCACCCGCCACAGGCGCGCATCCATAGCGGCATCGCCCCGAGCGATTTTTTCCTCCCACAACCCCTCGGGAAGCGCGGCGATGCTATTGTATTTCTTCCACTTCATACAGTTCCAACAGCTCGCTCGGCTGAAACGACAGTTTATTTTGGCGGAGGCCGTCGAGGCCCAAATCCTCCCCGAAATTGAAATAGCGAAACTCCGGGTGGTCGATAAAATAGAGTTGATAGAGCAACGGGATCACGCCCCGTTTGTCGTGGTCGCCGCGCAGGAACAGCCCCGCCGCTGTCTGGCCGTCGCCCAACCCGGTGCAGATAAAGAGCGCGGCGATCGCCCCGGCGATGCGGATCACCCCGCCGCTCATCGCAGGCAAGGCCTCAAAATGGGTCAACGCCTCGCTTAGAGCCTCGCTATCGGCGGCAAAACTCTCGTCGCCCGAAAACCGGTTGGCAAAGGCGCAGCACTCGGCCAAATTGGCCGGGGCAACAGGCTCATAGTGCCAATCAAACGCTTTGCGGGCATAATTGACCAAGTTGCGCTTGGGTTGCAGGGCTTTGCCCGAATAGGTGTGAAAGCGCGCCGTCTCGAAGAGGTATTCGGCGTGGTCGCGGTGGCCGGTGGCGGTAAAAGCGCCGGGGAAACGCTCCTGCAAATAGAGCAGTTGCTCCTGGCGTACCTTGGCTAACCGCAGGGGGATACCCTGCCGGGCACAATCGCGCCGCAACCGCTCGATGACAGGTGCCGGATCGCCCGCGCCAAACGGAAAAAGGTACTGCGGCTCGCCCGCCCGGTAATGCACCCGGAACAGAGCAAAGCCTTCGACCTCAGCCCACTGCACTCCCAACGCATCGCGCCACAGGTAGAATGCCTCGAAACAGTCGATCAACTGCCCGGAGGGCGACTGCGAGAGGTAGAGGCTGATTTTGGCCTCGTCGCTGAGGAGTATGGGTTTGAAAATCAATTGAGCCGCACCAATTCGGCCCCTTCAGGCACCTGACTGATGTCGAGGATGCGCAATTCGCGCCCCGAAACCGACACGATCTCCGTTCTGAGGTCTGCGTGAACGTAATCGGTGGCTAATTTAAACATTGCTCCTGTAAGCGGGTCGATGACCAGCATACCAATAAGCCCACCAATCAGGATATTGCCAAAATACCATCCGTTCACGTTACACAGCAAGGGAATCGTCGTTTGTGCCCCCCCTTCCTTCTCAAAAGTGACTGTATATTGTTCCGGCTTCATGTAACCGGCCGAGACATTGAGTCGAATTTCTGCGGGGGTTGTGCCGGAGAAGATAGTCTTGCCCGCCCGGTTGACCACCGTGACATTCGCCCCGAGTGGGGTGGAAGTCAAAGTGACCTGATTGGTGCTATAAGAGAAGATAGAGGCGCAAGAGGTGCCGCCGACAAGGATAGCCGATAGCGCGAGCAGGGCAAACAAGTTTTTCATAGGGGACGTTTCTATTAGGTTAATCGTTTTACACGCGACCAAGATAGTAAAAATATGCTTATCTTTGGCTCTGATATAGCATAAAATTTTTAAACTATACATACATGGGAAGAGTCATTATCATCGGAGCTGGCGGCGTGGGAACGGTTGTCGCTCACAAAGTTGCGCAAAACCCCGAATTTACGGAAATCCTCTTGGCCAGCCGTACCTTGTCGAAAACCGAAGCCATTGCGGCGGCCATCGGTGGCGGGCGGGTGAAAGCCGCCCGGGTCGACGCGGACAGTGTGCCCGAGTTGGTCGAGCTGTTCAACGCCTTTAAGCCCGATTTGGTTATCAACGTGGCACTCCCCTATCAGGACCTCACGATCATGGGTGCCTGCTTGGCCTGCGGGGTCAACTACTTAGACACGGCCAATTACGAGCCGAAGGAGGAGGCCAAATTTGAGTACAACTGGCAGTGGGCCTATCAGGAACGCTTCCGGCAGGCGGGTCTGACGGCGATCCTCGGCTGTGGCTTCGACCCCGGGGTGACGAGCGTCTTTACGGCTTATGCGGCCAAACACCACTTCGACGAGATTCAGTACCTCGACATCGTCGACTGCAACGCCGGTGACCACGGCAAAGCCTTTGCCACCAACTTCAACCCGGAGATCAACATCCGCGAGGTGACCCAAAAAGGGAAATATTGGGAGAACGGCCAATGGGTTTATACCGCCCCGCACGAAATCCATAAAGCGCTGACCTACCCCAACATCGGCCCGAAGGAGTCTTACGTAATCTACCACGAAGAGTTGGAGTCGCTGGTCAAAAACTACCCCTCACTGAAACGGGCGCGCTTTTGGATGACCTTCGGGCAGGAGTACCTGACCCACCTGCGGGTGATTCAGAACATCGGTATGGCGCGCATCGACCCCATTGTGTACAACGGCGTGGAGATCGTGCCGATCCAATTCCTGAAGGCTGTTTTGCCCGATCCGGGCGAATTGGGAGCCAATTACAAGGGCGAGACCTCGATCGGTTGCCGCATCCGGGGGTTGCGCGAGGGTAAGGAACATACCTGTTACATCTGGAACAACGCCGACCACGAGGTGGCCTACAAAGAGACAGGCACACAGGCCGTTAGCTACACAACCGGCGTTCCGGCCACCGTGGGCGCGCTGATGTTCCTGCGCGGCGAGTGGCGCAAACCGGGGGTCTTCAACGTCGAAGAGTTCAACCCCGACCCGTTCCTCGAAGAGCTGGCCAAACAGGGTCTGCCGTGGCACGAAAAGTTTGATATTGACCTTGAAGTTTAATGAAATGTATAACGCCATGCTAAAAAAATGCTTCTTCTCTGTTCTTACACTGTTGGTATTTATCCCGGTGTGGGGGCAAACGTTTACGGGCAATACGGACTATATGGACTTTACGGACGCAGGGGTGCCGTGGCGCAAGAGTGCCAATCATTGGGCGCGCAAGAACTCGCTGATAATGAAGTCCTCGCTTTTGGGCGTCTCGAGTTACAGAGCAATGGGAATGTTTGTATCTTCGGCGGAATACGACCGCATAGTCTATCGCAACCTGAGTGTCAGTGCGATCGGGCTTTACACCAATCTCGGCGGGTCTCTGGCATCAGACACATACATCCTGCGAGAGAATTTCTTCTTTGCCGGAGCCAAGATTAATTACACACTTCCCGTTTCGCAAAAATTGCGGCTCTATTTCAGGGTTGGTTTCGGCGGTGGTGTGGGGATTCACAAGGTCACCGACTATGATATGGGAGAAAACGCTACGCATCCCGCTCCTGCGCTGAACACCTCTGTTAAGCCCCATTTTTTGGCCGATGCGTATTGGGTTTTCCGGGCAACACCGAGGATAGATTTTCTCTTTTCACCGTACTTGTTTTCGCCATCGCAGATCCTGTTCGGTTCAACATTCAATGCTCCTTACAACGATGAGATTTATTCCTTTTGGGATCAATTTGGGACACTGGGGATGAGTGTTCGGTTTTAAACAATTAATAATAATCCGTTGGGAAGCCTCGTTAGATAGATATTACTTTAACCTTTAATATCTGATGCCATGAAAAAAGTATGCTATCTATTGGTCGTCGCCTTATTCGGCTTTTCTGCACAGGCTCAGGTTGTTGTTAATCCGGACGGGACGCACTCGGTGATCTCCGGCAATGTGATCGTAAACCCGGACGGAACGCACACGGTGATCTCCGGCAACACGATCATCCATCCCAATGGAACACACACGATTATCAACGACAACGTGATCGTAAATTCGGACGGGACGCACTCGGTTCGCGCTGGCAATGTGATCGTAAACCCGGACGGAACGCACACGGTTATCAACGGCAACACGATCATCCACTCCGACGGAAAGCCCACGATTATCAACGACAACGTGATCGTAAACCCGGACGGGACACACACGATTATCAACGGCAACACGATCATCAACTCCGACGGAACGCACACGGTGATTATCGACGACGGCGACACCATTCGTTCCGACTGGAAACGCCGGATGATTCTCTATAACCTGTTCAAACAACGGGAAAAACAGCAAAAGGACTAAATGGACTACACCCAAATCCCCTCGCCCTGTTACGTGGTCGACGAAAAGGCGTTGCGCCGCAATTTGGAGCTGATCCGGTCGGTCAGCAAGCGCAGTGGCGCGCGGATCATCGTGGCACTCAAGGCCAACGCCACGTGGGGCATCTTCCCGATCATCCGGGAATACGTCCCCTACACCACCGCCAGCTCGGTCAACGAGGCGCGGTTGGCCTTCGAGGAGATGGGGACGCTCACGCATACTTATGCCCCGGTTTACACCGAATGGGAACTCGCTGAATACCTGCGGTATAGCAGTCACATTACTTTCAATTCGCTCACGCAGGCTCAGCGGTTTATGCCCACCGTCCGGGCACAGGAGCGGCATATCTCGTGTGGCCTGAGGATCAACCCCGAATACTCCGAGGTCGAAACCGCCCTCTACAACCCGGCCTCGCCCGGCTCGCGTTTGGGGGTGAGGGCCGAGGCGTTGAAAAGCCTGCCGCCGGGGATCGAGGGGTTGCATTTTCACACGCTGTGTGAATCCTCGTCCCGCGATTTGGAGAAAACTTTGGCCGTGGTCGAGGCGAAATTCGGCCACCTGCTCCCGCAAATCCAATGGCTCAACATGGGCGGCGGCCACCTGATGACCCGCCGGGGGTACGACACAGAGCACCTCATCGGCCTGCTCCGAGCGTTCAAGGAGCGGCACCCCAACTTGGAACTGATCCTCGAACCGGGAAGCGCATTCACCTGGCAAACAGGTGATTTGGTCTCGACCGTCGAAGACATCGTAGAAAATCACGGCATCCGAACGGCCATGCTCGACGTTTCGTTTGCCTGTCACATGCCCGACTGCCTCGAAATGCCCTACAAACCAGCGATTTTGGGGGCGACGGATGCCACGCCGGGCAAGCCGACCTACCGGATGGGGGGAAATAGCTGTCTGGCTGGGGACTATGTGGGCGATTGGTCGTTCGACCATGAGCTTCAGGTCGGCGACCGGATCGTTTTCCGCGATATGATCCACTATACCCTCGTGAAAACCACGATGTTCAACGGCGTACACCACCCCTCGATCGGCCTGTGGACAGCCGACAACCGCTTCCGCCTGATCCGCGAATTTGACTTTGCCGATTACCGGGCAAGGCTGTCGTGATCCTTTCTTCGCCCGCCTTTGACTACCACTGACTGCGACTTTTAGAAAGTCGCCCAAATCGTCGCCTTTTGTAAAAGGCGACACCGAAAACTTTTGGGCTTGTCTTTGCAGGTCGATCATCTCTCTGAGACTTCGTCTTATTTTTCCTGTCCCCCTGCCCTCCAAGCGAGCTTGGGGCGGGACATGAAAAACAAGACGCATTCGCCCGAGGGGCGAATGTGATCGCCCTGAAAACTCATGCTGAAACAGCGTATTAGGGATTCGGATTTTCTACAAAATGTGGTCTCTTTGAAACCCATTTTGTTTTCTATTTGTCGGAAGACGCAGACAAAACGCAATGGCCGAGTGGGTTTTCAGGGCAAAAACATTCACTCCGCAGGAGGTGAATGCCACTTATTTGGGATGCCCCTGCTCAAGCTCGCTTGAAAGCAAGGGGGGCATCCCGGACAAGTGGGTTGTTCCCGCAGGGAATTTTTGACCTGCAAGCCCAAGCAGAAAAGTTTTTGGGGCGCCTTTTTCCAAAAAGGCGCGATGGTTCTCTAAGAACAGTCGCAGGCTGGGCAAAAAAATGTACCTTTGCACAATGGGACGCATTTTGGCACTTGATTATGGACGCAAGCGGACGGGGGTTGCGGTGACTGACCCGTTGCAGTTGATTGCGGGCGGGTTGGAGACGGTGCCCACGCATGGCCTCGAGGGGTTTTTGGCCGATTATTTGGCCAAGAACGAGGTCGATGTGCTGGTCGTGGGGATGCCCCGGCAGGCCGACGGAACGCCCTCGGAGTCTTATGCTTACATCCGGCCTTTTGTTGCCCGGATGCAGAAAAAGTACCCCGGCCTGAAGATTGAATGGGTCGACGAGCGGTACACCTCGGTGTTGGCTCAGCGCGCGATGATCGACGGCGGGGTGAAAAAGAGCGACCGGCAGAACAAGGCGCTGGTCGACAAGGTGAGCGCGACGATCATCCTGCAATCCTATTTGGAACAACGCGATATAGAAAGAAACAGAACAAAATAGCATATAACACGTTATGATTTACCCCATTTACGTCTACGGTTCGCCCGTGTTGCGCAAGGAGACCGAGCAGGTGCCGGTGGATGCTCCGGAGCTTCGGCAGTTGGTCGACGATATGTTCGAGACGATGTACGCCGCCAGCGGTGTGGGACTGGCCGCCCCGCAAATCGGCAAGTCGATGCGCCTGTTTGTCATCGATGCCTCGCCCTATGAGGAGGACGAACCGGCATTGGCTGGCTTCAAAAAGGCCTTTATCAACGCCGATATTTACGAGCGGAGCGAGGAAGCGATCACCATGGAGGAGGGTTGTCTGAGCTTCCCGAAACTCTATGAAAATGTCAGCCGGCCGGAGCGAATCCGCATCCGTTACACGGACGAAAACGGCGTGGAGCACGACGAGGAGTACAGCGGCATGGCCGCGCGGGTGATCCAGCACGAGTACGACCACATCGAGGGCAAGGTCTTTGTCGACCACCTCTCGCCCCTGCGCAAAACCTTGCTATCGTCGAAGTTGGGCAGTTTTGCCAAAGGCAAATTCAGGGCCTCGTACAAGTGTAAGTTACCGAAATGATCGTCGAAATAGAAGATAAGATCGTCAGCACCGATATTTTCGACATTCGGTTTTGTTGCGATTTGGCGGCCTGCAAGGGCATCTGCTGTGTCGAGGGCAACGCCGGGGCACCGCTGGAGGCCGAGGAGATCGACCAATTGGAGGAGGAGTTCGACCGCTATAAACCTTACCTCAAACCCGAGGGAGTTCGGGCTATCGAGCGGCAGGGCTTTTTTGTGGTCGACGACGACGGCGACCTGACCACGCCGCTGATCGACGGCGGGGAGTGCGCCTATGTTTGTGAAAAAGACGGCGTTACCTTCTGCGCCATCGAAAAAGCGTGGCACGAGGGCAAAACCCCCTTCCGCAAGCCGATCTCCTGCCACCTCTACCCCATCCGCCTTTCACAATTCAGCAACGGCACGACCGGGATCATGTACCACCGCTGGTCGATCTGCGCCGATGCCCTGCGGTTGGGCAAAAAAGTCGGCCAACCGCTCTACCGCATCCTTCGTGAACCCCTCGTCCGCCGCTTCAGCGAAGAGTTTTTCCGAACACTCGAAGAGGTCGAGGCCACGCTGGCCGAAACGCCGCGCGAATAAGCCTTTGTCGAAAAAAGGTTGCTTTTCCCCTGAAAAAACCCTATCTTTGTCTGAATCGTTCCTTTTCTGTTCGTTTGGACGGAAAACGGACGCTCCACCCAAACGAAAACCGATGAAAGCGAAGCCTTTTTTTGTGATTGCGGCGTGTTGTCTGCTGAGCCTCCCGGCGGCGCAGGCGCAACGGCGCGCGGCGACACCCAAGATAGAAGACCTCCCCCGGATTCCGGTCGACACGGTCGCGACCGACGACCCCGACACCCAAATTGTCCTCTACACCAACAACACGTGGTCGTACTATCGGCCTCAGATGCACCTCTACGACCAATTGCCGGTCTTTTCCGAACATTGGGACACGACACAAATTTTCTCCTACAAATCCATCGCGCTGGCCGATCTGCCCGAACGGTTAGACCTCTGCCTGATTAACAACGCGGAAGAGTTTCATTATCCGATCAAAGGAATGGTGCGCTCGAAATACGGCATTCGCCGCCGCCGCAACCACAACGGCGTGGATATTCCGTTGAAAACGGGCGACCCGATCTACGCCACTTTTGAGGGGAAAGTTCGCTATTCGAAATACAACACCGGCGGATTCGGCAATCTGGTCATCGTGCGCCACAAAAACGGGCTGGAGACTTGGTACGCCCACCT
>JAISHQ010000023.1 GCA_031262465.1 Rikenellaceae bacterium | reverse complement strand
CACGCCGAAACCGGCGAATACCACAAAATGGTCTTCGGCGAGGTAACAAATGTCTGGACGCGGAAATAATTATGAATTATAAATTATGAATTATGAATTATGAAGCAGATCGTCAGTATATTAGCAGGAGCGGTGGTATTGGCCGCAGTGATGAGTTCGTGCGATGGCACGCCAAAGAGTAGTGAAACCGTAGAAAACGAAGCGATGAAAAAAGAGACGTACACAGACCGGGAGGCGATCGAAACGATCCTCTCGCGCAAGAGTGTCCGGCAGTACGAGGATCGGGCTGTCGAGGCAGAAAAGGTAGAATTGTTGTTGCGCGCCGCGATGGCGGCCCCTTCGGGCATGGATCGTCGTCCGTGGTCGTTTGTGGTGGTCACCGAGCGGGAGACGCTGAACCGGTTGGCCGAGGGGCTGCCCTATGCTAAGATGCTGACCCATGCCCCGTTGGCTATTGTGGTGTGTGGCGATCCGCAGTCGCCCTATTGGACGCTGGACTGCTCGGCCGCCACGCAAAACATCTTGCTGGCCGCCGAAGCGTTGGGCTTGGGAGCAGTTTGGACGGCGACCTATCCCACCCCGGAGCTGATGACGGCGGCGAACGAGGCTCTCGGCTTGCCGGAGGGCATCCAGTCGCTGGCGGTTATCCCGATGGGCTACCCGGCAGGCGAAACAGCTCCCAAGGATAAGTTTGATGCCACTCGCATCCATTATAATAAATGGTAGTAAGGGATTTTTAGAAGCCCCGTAATCACTTTTCTTCGGGTTTGTTGAATATTTTTCCTATTCCGAAAATTTTGCATACTATTTGTATGAGTGGTATGTAAACATAAACCGATAAAAACATACCATTATGGAAAAGCATCAATTAATCAACAACACCCGGGATCAGTCCTATGAATTTCATCTGGACGGCGATGTGGCGAAAATCGACTACATGAAAACCAAGAACGGTGAGATTGCCCTAACCCATACCGAAGTGCCCTACAAGTTTCAGGGGAAAGGCGTTGGCCGCGAACTGGTCGAGGCCGTACTGATCGACATCGAGAAAAACGGCGAAAAGGTGATCCCCCTGTGCGGCTTTGTGATCGCCTACATCCGCAAAAACCCCCAGTGGAAAAAGTTGGTGTTGGAAGGTGTAAACGTCTAAAGGAAAGCTATGTCTATCGTAAAAAAATACAGCAACGGAGAGATAACGATTATCTGGGAGCCGGAGAAGTGTACCCACGCGGGTGTCTGCGTGCGGACGTTGCCGAAAGTCTATAACGTGAACGAGCGTCCGTGGGTCAAACCGCAGAACGCCACGACCGAGCAGTTGATCGAGCAGATTGACCGGTGTCCGTCAAAGGCGTTGACCTATGAGCGGATTGTTTAGGTAAACTTTTAACTAAAAAACAAAGGGGCAGAACTGATGTGTCTGCCCCTTTGTTTTTGTGTGTATTAAGCCTATTTCTCATAGAAGAGCGTCACCTTGAAGGCGAGGCTTTGCGGGGCGGCGTTGGTCTGGCTGAGGTCGGAGGATTGGAGGTAAAAGGAGATGTACTTGCCCGATATGTCAAAGCCGATCGTGCGGGTGTAGTTGACAGAGCGGTCGGGATAGGTGTGCACGAAGGGCAATGAGCGCAACACTTCGTAATCTTGCCTTCCGTCGGAGGTCTTTTCCCACATATACACACCGGCCGAGACCACACCTTGCTCGTACATATAGTCGTCCATCTCGTCCCAATACCAAATGTATTCATACCGTTTATAGAGCTGGTTCCACACCCAATGCTCCTCTTCGACAGTAAATTGGTGGGTGTACATCTCCGCCCCCGGTTTATACTCGTTCGGGTCACAACCCGTTAGCAAAATCCCGGCAAAAAGCAGGAAAAGGGCTTTTGTAATCGTTTTGGTCATTGTCTTGGTTGCTGTTTTTTTCATGGTGTTCTTATTTTTCCTGTACGAAGTTATACAAAAATCGCACAAATTTCGCACATTTCCTAAGGGAATGATAAATGTTATTCATAGCAAGTAGTTTGAAACCTTAAGATGCTGTTGTAGAATGTGTTTTCAGGGCAATCACATTCGCCTGTGGGCGAATGCGTTTTGTGCTGTATTCCCCGGTTCAAGCTCGCTTGAAAGCCAGGGGGAATACAGTATAAAACGAAGTCTCGGAGAGATGATCGCCCTGCAAGCCCAAGCAGAAAAGTTTTTGGTGTCGCTTTTTTCAAAAAGCGACGATGGTTCTTTAAGAACAGTCGAAACAAAGAAAACTTACTTCGCCGGGGGCATCAGGTCGTAGAGTTCGACGATGCCGGCCAGTTTCCCCGTGGGGTCGACGACGATCAGCGAGTGAATTTTGTGGCGGTGCATGATGGCCTCGGCATCGGTGATCCGGTCGGTGGTCGAGACGATTTTCGGCGTGCGGGTCATGATCTCCTCGACGGGGGTCTCGAAAAAGCGGTCGCGGTATTTTTGCATCGCCCGGCGCACGTCACCGTCGGTGACTAAACCGGCTATCGCATCGCCCTCCATGACAATCGCCACCCCTAAGCGCGCGTCGCTGATGCGGATAATGACCTCGTTGAGGGTCATCTCGGGCGAGACCACGGGCAGGTCGTCGCGGCGCATCACGTCGCCCACGCGCGTCAACAGACGGCGACCCAGCGACCCGCCGGGGTGCAACCGGGCGTAATCTTCTGATTTAAAGCCCCGTTCTTCCATCAGCGCGATGGCCAGCGCGTCGCCCATGACCAGCATGGCCGTTGTGGAGCTTGTCGGAGCGAGGCTGAGCGGGCAGGCCTCCTCGGCCACGGCCACGTTGAGGTGATAGCGCGAGTGCTTAGCCAGCGTCGAGAGCGGGTCGCCGGTCAGGGAAATGACCGTGTTGCCGTTCGCTTCGAGGTAGGGGATCAGCTTCAGGATTTCGTCGGTTTGCCCGGAGTTGGAGATGGCCAGCACGATGTCGCTTTTCTCGATCATGCCCAAATCGCCGTGATAGGCATCGGCCGGGTGGAGGTAGAACGACGAAGTGCCGGTGCTGGAGAGCGTGGCGGCGATTTTCCGGCCAATGATGCCCGATTTGCCCATGCCGGTGACGATCACCTTGCCCCGGGTGGCCAAGATGGCACGGACAGCACCGTCGAAATCGTCGGTCAACTTGTCAGCGAGGCCGGCAATGGCTTCGGCTTCGACCCGAAAGGTCTGTTTGGCAATATCCTGAATATGGCTCATTTCAATAGAGAGTCAATTACATTTTCTAAATCGGAGAGGTAGAGCGTGTTGGCCGCGTCGCTCCGGGCGCGATCGGGGTCGGGGTGTACCTCAAAAAAGTATCCGTTGGCCCCGAACGCTTTGGCCGCTAAGGCCATTTGGGGAGCAAACTCCCGGTTGCCACAGGTTATGCCCTCGCCGCCGCCGGGACGTTGCACCGAGTGGGTGCAGTCCATGATGACGCGGGGGGCGATCGCCAGCAGGTCGGGGATGTTCCGGAAGTCGACCACTAAGTTGTTGTATCCGTACATATTGCCCCGTTCGGTGAGCCAAACTTGCTCGTTGCCGCTCTCGCGCACCTTTTGAGCGGGGTAAATCATGTCCTTGCCGGAGAGAAATTGCGCCTTTTTGATGTTGACGACCTTGCCCGTCCGAGCCGCCGCGACCAACAGGTCGGTCTGACGGCAGAGAAAGGCCGGAATTTGGATCACATCGACCACCTGCCCGACCGGTGCGGCCTGATAACTTTCGTGGATGTCGGTGGTCAGCGGCAGGCCGTGACGGCTCTTCACATCGGCCAGCATCTGCAACCCGCGTTCCATCCCCGGGCCTCGGTAGGAGTGGATCGAGGTGCGGTTGGCCTTGTCGAACGACGCTTTGAAATAAATCTCGATCCCGAACTTCTCGCGCAGGCGCACCAACTCGGCGGCAACCGTATCCAACAGCTCCGCGCTTTCGATCACACAGGGGCCAGCGATAAATAGGGGAGGGGTGTTTTGTTTCATAGCAAAGGCATTTTTAGAAATGTAAAGGTACGAAAAAATTATTTATTATATTTGTAACGGTAACCAACAGCCCTACACATAACCATCATCTTGGGGCGGATGAAATAATATTTATCCGTTATGAAAAGAATTTTACTATTTGCGCTCGTGTTGCCTGCCTTTGTGATGATGAGTTGCGACAAGGACGATACAATCGAAGTCTCTACCGACCCTCAAGGCGTACTCATTAACGGTGTGCGATGGGCAACCACCAATGTCGATGCTCCTGAAACGTTTGCCGCCAAGCCTGAGGATTTCGGATTGTACTATCAATGGGGCAAAAACGTGGGTTGGAGTGTGGTCGGCTCCCTTATCTCGACGAACGGCGACACGACTTGGGACAAAAATATTGTTTCGGGCGAGGTATGGGAGTCGGCTAACGACCCTTGTCCCGACGGTTGGCAAGTGCCGAGTTATGATGATTTCGAAGCTTTGGACGACGACAGTAAAGTGGACAATACATGGACAGCTCTGGGTGGCATTAATGGCAGGCTGTTTGTCGATAAATCAACCGAAAAATCCATCTTTCTGCCTGCTGTGGGATACCGTAACACGGATGGCTCGGCGTACATTCAGGGTGGCGACGGATTCTATTGGTCATCAGACATTGGCTACGGGTACAGCCTGCTCTCCTATGGCTCGAATACCAAGTCCGACAACGACTATTACCCTTTCGGCTTTGCCGTTCGCTGTGTCCGTAAATAGAGCGGCACTTGTTGCTCGCTCATCCGCCCATAAAGAAAAGGTACCGCCGGAGGCGGTACCTTTTTTGCGTGTTGCCCACGAGGGAATGAAAAATGGGTCAGTGTAAAAAGTAGGTGGAGCACTCTGTAAAAATAGAAATTCAGCCAAAAGCCTGTAAAAACCTACCACCCCGCCCTTACAGGGCACCCCTCCTTCGGGGAAGGAGGGGACTTTCTTTCTCTATGTTTATCAAACGAAGTATCTCCTCCTTCGGGGAAGGAGGAGTACCCGAGCTTTTGGGCGAGGGGGAGGTGGTAGGTCTTTTCTGCTTTTTCTTTCGCCTTTCAATTCACCTCCACCTGCTTTTTACACTGAGCCTGAAAAATTATACGCACTGCGTAGAAATTTGAATTTGCTACGCAGTGTGTAGCAAATTGACTTGGACGCATCATCGGCTACTTATCACCGCCGACGCACAAAAGCAACAAGGCCTTTCACCAAGTCGGTCAGGAAGATCGGGGCGACGGAGAGGCCGAGCACCCATGCCCATTGACCCCAATCAAGGTCGGTGATGCGGAAGGGTCGGTGCAGGGCGGGGACTTCGAGCACGATCCACATCAGGGCCGAAACGATCAGGAATGCTCCGATCAGCAAACGGTTGGTAAACAGGCTACTAAAGGCTGAACGGTTGCCCGCGTGGATGCTGAAGACCAGCGTGAGCTGGGTGAAGGCCAAGACGGCAAAAGTCATGGTTTGGGCGTGTGCCAAATTGTCCTGTAAACCAATGTGATAGGCCGTCAGCGAGAGGGCGGCGACCATCACCCCCTGCAGGCCGATGCGCAGTGCAAAGGGGCGGTTCATGATCCCCTGTCGGGAGTCGATCGGCGGGCGTTGCATGATGCCTTTGGCCGCCGGGTCGACACTCAGTGCCAGCGCGGGCAGGCTGTCCGTCACCAAGTTAATCCACAGGATGTGAATCGGTAACAGCGGCGAGTCCCAATTCATCAGCACGGCGAGAAATAACACTAAAATTTCGCCCACGTTGGTCGAGAGCAGGAATTGGATCGCCTTGAGTATGTTGTCGTAAATTCTACGCCCCTCTTCGACGGCGGAGACAATCGTCGTGAAATTATCGTCGGTCAGCACCACATCGGCGGCCTCTTTCGAGACATCGGTGCCGGTGATTCCCATGGCCACCCCGATGTCGGCCAGCTTCAGCGCCGGAGCGTCGTTGACCCCGTCGCCGGTCATGGCCACGATGCGCCCCTGCTCCTGAAAGGCGCGCACGATGCGCACTTTGTGCTCCGGAGCCACTCGGGCGTAAACCGAAATGGTGTCGATCTGTGCTTTCAACTCTTCGTCCGATAGTTGTGCCAACTCCGTGCCGGTCAGGGCTTTGTCGCCCTGCCGGAGGATGCCCAATTGGCTGGCGATGGCCATGGCCGTGATCTTGTGGTCGCCGGTAATCATCACGGGTTTGATCCCCGCCGTGCGGCATTTTTCGACCGCCGCCTTGACCTCCTCGCGCGGCGGGTCGATCATGCCCAACAT
>JAISHQ010000005.1 GCA_031262465.1 Rikenellaceae bacterium | reverse complement strand
GTGAGACGGCGGTCGATATTTTCTTTGTGGCCAACCTCGACAAACGGTCGGGCGACGCGGAGGCTCGGCGGCTGATGTCGGCGACCGATTCGGGCTACATCTCCCAAAACATCTACCTCTATTGCGCCTCGCAAGGGTGGGGGACAGTGGTCTACCACGGCTCGCTGGATCGCGACAAGGTGACCACGCTGTTGGGTCTGCAACCCAACCAAGGGGTGGTCGGCGGACAGTCTGTCGGACGGCGGAAGTAAAAGCTAAGGGCTATTTCGCCTCCTGCCACGAATAGGGGAGTACAACGGGTGGGGTGTGCGGCACGGGCTTGAGCACCGTGCCTGCACCCACGCTGGCCGACCGGGTGGCGACAGGCGTCGAACGATGCGCCATATCCCAAGCCACAAACTCTTCATAGCTGTACCTCCAGCTCGCGCCGTAGGCCAATTTGTGGATGCGGTAATAGATCGCCTCGCGGCTCGGGGCGTTGAACTCGCCGCTGTTGTCGCGCATGATGCTGTTCTCGGTCGGCCGCCAAACGCCTTTGCCGTAGGTCGTTGCCCCTTCATAAGCCCCGAGCCTCTCGGCGACATAGCGCGGGTCGCGGATGAAATCATGCCAACGGATTGTCGACAAATCGGTGGTGAAATCGACATTTTTAAACCAGCCCCAAAGGGTTTGACCCTCGCGTCTCATGGTTACGTTGCTGGTTGGTATGGTCAGATCAGCATTCTCCGGGCTAATGTACTCGTCGTCCAATTTGGCAAAGCCGTGACCATTGGCCTCGTGGTGAAGCAACCGGGCAAATTCTACCTCGTTGCTGCCCTCGGAGAAACAAGCGATTGTAACCCCCGAGCCGTAATCGGTTGCCGGATCGGGATTAAAGAAATAACAGGTTCCGTTGTAACTATCCGAATTCATCATGACGACGATCAGGGCTTCGTTCATCCGGCTGTCCGCAATGGCCTTTTGCGTGTATGTGAAACAGGTATTGTTGTTGACTTCGGCTCCTGACGTACCAAAAAAAGAGCCTTCAAGGGCCGTCTCACTACGAGAGGTGTATCCTTCGTTTTTCGAGACGACGGTGACCGTATAGATATTGAACAAGTGCTTGAACGATTGGAAAGGCTCAACGGTAAAGAGGTTGTCGGCGGCCAATCGAATTGCCTCGGCATACTCTCCGGAGGCGATCTGCCGGTCGGAATAGCCGTCGCCCATCAACACAATGTCGATGCCCGCGCCCTCGGTCGCCCGCTGGATCAGGGTCATTTGGCCGTCCTGCGAATAGTCGGAGGATTCGTACAGCGGGGTTTCGTCCTCTTCGGGAGGTGTTGGGCCGGTGTAATAGACGACCCGGGTAACTCTGCCATCCGATGTCCAACTCCTCGCTGTGAAATCCTGCGGAATGGCGTCGTTGTCGAACCACGCCCGAACCGGGAGCATCGACACGCCGTCGCCGGGGTTGCCGAAGCACTCAAAAAGTGCCAACGCGGTGTTCCGGGTGATGTCCAACGCCGTGAGTTGATTGTTGACACAATTCAACCAGTTCAACGCGCTGTTTTGAGACAAATCCAACGTCGTGAGTTGATTTTGGGCACATCCCAATACGGTCAACGCGGTGTTTTGAGACAAGTCCAGTACCGTGAGTCGATTGCCCGTGCAATCCAATCCGGTCAACGCGCTGTTTTTCGACACATCGAGCGAGGAGAGTGAATTGTTGTTGCAGACCAAGGTGGACAACGCGCTGTTTTTCGACACATCGAGCGAAGTGAGTGAATTGTTGTGGCAGGCCAATTGGGTCAACGCGCTGTTTGTCGACACGTCCAACGCCGTGAGTTGGTTGGTATGGCCGTTCAGTACGATCAGAGCGGTAAGTTGCGACACATCGAGCGAGACAAGCTGATTTTGGCGGCAGTTCAACTCGATCAACTTTGTGTTTTTCGATACGTCCAGCGCGGTGAGTTCGTTATAGTCGCATTTCAGGTATTTCAGGCCGGTGAAATACTCGATCCCGGCCAACGACTCGATCTTCGCTCCCGTATATTCTTCCGTCTGGCCACAATCCATGATTTCGACCGCCGCCGCCTCGGCGGGGGAGAGTTTGCCGTTGTTGTCGGTGTCCCACTGCAACATTTGCCACCCGCAATAGGCCAAAAAGACCGGGTCGGAAATCCGGGTCAGCACATCCGTTTTGGATTCGTCCGGATTTTCCGGTCCGTCCTTTCGGCAGGAACTCCCTGCCCCTAACACGAGCAGAGCGGACAGGGCAAAAAACAGGAATCTGTTCTTCATCGTTTATCCGTTTGGTTGGTTGCTTTTGTTCTTCTTGTAAAGCGATCCTATTGGTACGCTCCGGACTTAATCATGGCGACCTCTTTGGGGGTCAGGTAACGCCACGCGCCCCGGCGGAGGCCTTTTTTGGTCAGCCCGGCGAAATAGACGCGGTCGAGTTTCAGCACGTGATAACCCAATTCCTCGAACATCCGGCGGACGATGCGGTTGCGCCCCGTGTGGATCGTGATGCCCACCTCGCGCCGTTTTTCGTCCAAAAATTCGATCTCGTCGGCTTTGGCCACTCCGTCTTCGAGCGCAACGCCTTCGTAGAGCTGTTCCAACTCTTCGGGGTTGGCCGGGCGATCGAGCGTCACCTGATACACTTTTCGCTTCTCTTGGCCGGGGTGGGTCAGCCGCTTGGTCAGTTCGCCGTCGTTGGTGATGAGCAGAACGCCTAACGAGTTCTTATCCAGCCGCCCGACGGGATAGACCCGCTCCTTGCAGGCATTTTTCACAATATCCATCACCGTGCGGTCGGCGTTGGGGTCTTCGACGGTGGTGACAAATCCTTTGGGTTTGTTCATGACGATATAAATGCGTTTTTCGCCCTGCAACAGCTCGCCGTTGTAACGGATTTCGTCGGTCGGGCTAACCTTTACGCCCATTTCGGTCACCACTTGCCCGTTGACCGTCACATTCCCCTGCCGGATGAACTCGTCGGCTTCGCGCCGCGAGCAGAGACCGGACATGGAGATGAATTTGTTCAGGCGGATCGGCTCGACGATGTTGGCCGCCGCATAAGCCGGGTAGACTTTGGGCTTGTACTCGCTGTCGTACCCCCCCTTGGGTGTGCGGAACGGATCGGCGGGTTTGCGGTCGCCCGGGCGCGGTGAACGCCGCTCAGCGGGTACTGCACGGGCAGGCCGATCGTCGCGAGGCGTGAAATTCTTCCCCGCAGGCCGACCGTCGCGAGATTCATTTCGGGGAGTATAGTTGCGACCCTCCGGCTTGCCCTCGCGAGGCGTATAGTTTCGGCCTTCGGGTTTGCCCTCACGGGGGGTGTAACCCCGGTTGTCGCGGGGGGTATATTCCCGACGCGGCGAGGCGGTGCGATCGTCCGAATAGGGCGAGCGGGGCTTCGACTGAGGCCGCTGGCGGTCGTAATTGTAACTGTTGAACCGGTTGTCCTCCTCCGATGGGCGGAAATTGCGGTCGCCCTGCGGCGTGGGACGGCGCAGGCGGTTGTTCTCGTCGAAATTCGGATTGTACGAACGGCGACGCTCCGGTGCAGCCTCCTCGCGGTTGAAGCGGCGTTCGCTGTTTTCCCGTATCGGGCGCGGAGCACTGTCTTCCCGGTCAAAACGCGGGGCGCGCTCTTCGCGATCGAAGCGCGGCGCATGGTCTTCGCGGTCAAAACGGCGTTCCGGGGCCGGGCGGTCGTCGCGCCACGGCGACGGCTCTCCCTCCTCGCGCGGGATGCGGGGACGCGGTGTACGCTCGTTGAGCTGTTCGGTGACCCGGCGGATGCGCGGACGCTTGTCTTTGGCAAAGGGCGAGGTTACAGCCTCTTCGACCACGGTCGATGTTCTCGGCCTTTTTTTGGTGTTTGAATCTTCACGATTGAAATCACCCTCCTGTTCAGGAGCATACTTCTTTTCCATGTTAATTGTTTTGATGCGCGGGACGATTTTTCGGCCGTCCCGTTATGATTTAAACAAAAGTTATTCCGTTTTAATACAATGATTGTTATGTCCTACAATATTCTCGGCAACATAGTAGGTTGGGTTAAATGTTGTGCAAAAGTACGCCTTTCTTTACCAAAAACCAATTATATTTGCCTATTATTTCAAACAGCCATGTATTCTTTCGATAAAATTACAGACCGCCGGGGGACAAATTGTGAAAAATACGACGCTCTGACTGAGGTGTTTGGGCGCGAGGAGGTCATACCACTCTGGGTGGCCGACTCGGATTTTGCCTGCCCGCCTTTTGTGGTCGAGGCGGTGCGCCGCCGAGCCGAGCACCCGGTTTACGGCTATACGTTTCGCGGGGCGGAGTTCTCTGATGCGGTGCGTGGCTGGGTCGACCGGCGCAACGGTTGGAGCGTAGAACCGCAATGGATCGGCTTTTCGCCCAACGTGGTGGCCAGCGTTTCGATGGCCATTCGTGCGGTGACCGAGCCGGGCGACGGGGTGGTGATCCAGCCTCCTGTCTATGCCCCCTTTGCCCGCATGACGCGGATGAACGACCGAAAAGTGCTCAACAACCCGCTCCGGTGGAACGGAGAGCGGTACGAGATCGACTTTGCCGATTTTGAGGCTAAAATTGCCCGCGCCAAGGCCTTTCTGCTCTGCAACCCCCACAACCCGACCGGGCGGGTCTTTACCTGCGAGGAGTTGCAACGGATGGCCGATATATGCCTGAAGCACAAGGTGTATATCCTGTCGGACGAGATTCATTCCGACCTGATTCTCTCCGGCCACAAACACACGCACATCGCCTCGCTCTCGCCCGAAATCGCCCAGCGCACCCTGACCTTTATCTCGCCTACCAAGACCTTCAACCTCGCCGGATTATCGTCGTCGGTCACCCTCATTCCAGACGAAGCCCTGCGCCGCCGTTTCGAGCGTCAGATCGCCTTGAGCAACGCTTTCAACGGGAATATTTTCGGTGCCGTGGCCTTAGTCGCCGCTTACAGCGAGGGCGATCGGTGGCTCGACGCGCTGAGGGAACAGCTGGAAAAAAATGCCCGCTTCATCGTCGAATCCCTGAAAGAACGGATCCCCTCGGTCAAAACCTACCTGCCGGAGGGCACCTACCTGATGTGGCTCGACTTCCGCGAGTGGGGCATGGAACAGGAAGCCCTTTTCCGCCTCTTGGTCGACGCAGGGCTGGGCCTGAGCAACGGCATCGATTTCGGCGGGGAAGGCACCGGCTTCATGCGCCTCAACATCGCCACCTCCATAGACGTTCTGCGCCAAGCCATCGAACGACTGAGCCGAATTAAGAATTATTAATTATGAATTATAAATGGGGGCTTCGCCGCGCAAAAAAAAAGTAAGGTAAGGCCGAGCAAAGACAAATAATACATAATTTATAATTCATAATTTAACGGAGGTTATTGTTATTGTAAAAACAATGGGATACCTTTGTGTCTCTGAATTTCGATGCGGAATTTGGAATCCGAACCCGAAAGAATAAACCTTAAATAATAGTCCTTATGAGTTTTTTGTGGAAATCATCCATCGGAAGGAAACTGATTATGAGCATCACAGGGATCGCTCTGGTTCTCTTCCTGCTCTTTCACATGGCGATGAATATGGTGGCAGTCTTTTCCCACGAGGGGTATGACTGGGTCACCGAATTTCTGGGTGCCAATTGGTACGCGCTGGTCGCCACGGTCGGTTTGGCCGCGCTGGTGGTCCTCCATTTTGTTTACGCCTTTTGGCTGAGCTGGCAGAACTTCCGGGCACGGGGGATGCAGCGTTATGCCCAACGGAAAAGTCCGGGCGTGTCGTGGGCCTCGCAGAATATGCTGGTCATCGGGATCATCGTCCTCGGCGGCTTGGTGACGCACCTGTTTAATTTTTGGTCGAAGATGCAGTTGGTCGAAATCATGGGCCAGCACGAGAACAGCCTCGGCCTCTCGCCGACCGACGGGTACTCGCTGATCGAGCGGTTGTTTGCCAACCCGTTCT
>JAISHQ010000112.1 GCA_031262465.1 Rikenellaceae bacterium | reverse complement strand
GCTCTTTAACGCGAGGCATCATGGGGTATCATTCCTTTAGAGATAGTGCCGGCAGAGCCTGGATGCCGGTGCGAAACAAACAGGATAAGGGTCTGGCTTTCGTCGCTTCCCGCGTGGCCTCTCCCCGACAATCAAGCGGAAGATAAGCATGTAGAAAGCCTTCGGGTTCCTTGTTTGGACGAGGGTTCGACTCCCTCCAGCTCCACTTAAGGTAATGGTGCAAAAAGAAAACGGAACCTATTTTTAGGTTCCGTTTCGCTTTTATAAAGAATTACCGAACTTTTCCGCCTAAGGGGTATTTAAGCCCCTCGTAGTTAGTGAGGTAGCCTTTGATGGAGCCGACTCGGATGGGCGATTCGAGGTAGAGCGGGATGCGGTTGCGGTCGTCGGAAAACCAAATGAAAAATTCGTTGCCTTCGGGGAAGGATTCCTGATCGGTGTCGTTGGTCAGCTGGCAGGCGAATTTCAGCGTCCGGTATTTGCCCAGCCCTTTGATTTTGCGTACTTCCGGGCCGATGAATCGGTATTGCAGCTGCTTGATCGTGTCGCTCAGCACCAGCTGGATGTAATCTTTTTGCCCTGGGGTCAAGTCCGAAGAGATCTGGTTGCGCATATTGAAAAAGAGAGATACCCCGTCGAAGCTCTCATCGGTCAGGGGCATGATTTTTTGATGCGGCTCGTTGATCCGCAGGTTTTTATAGTCGCTGATTACCACCCGGTTGTCCCAATCGTAGAGGTAACTGCTCACAAATCGGTAATTTCCCTCCTTGATGTTGTTGGAAAAATAGAGGGGTCGGAGCGTTTGGCGGTCGAGCCAGGTGTTGTACTCGTCGCGCATATCGAAAAACCAACGCCATTTGGAATCGACCTCCGCCACGGCACTCACCCGATAGGCGGGCACGTCGTTGATCGTGCTGTTGACCGTGCTAAAGGTGACATCGGCGATGTCCGGTTCGATGAAACCGATCTTGTAACTGACGGCGTAGGTCAGGTTCTCGCCCGCCTGAAAGGCGATCGAGTCAGCGGCCACGGATTGAGCCTGAGCTGTCGAAAACAACATTCCGGTCAAGAACAACGCGGCGGAGATATTTCGGAGGAATTTCATATATGCGTGTTTATTTTCTTTAAAATTTCCATCATGAGATCATACTGAAATCACGGTTGTCTTCGGTGTCATTTTTCCGGCTGAGCTGACGCAAGAGCTGGTTTTCGGGCAGGGAGAGCAACGGATCGGCTTGCAACACATTTTCAGCCGCCCGGCGTGCCAGCGCGAGAATCTGCCCGTCCTGGCTCAGGCTGGCAATCTTCAGTTCAAACGGCATGCCACTTTGTTGCGTTCCGGCCACGTCACCGGGGCCACGCAACTGCATATCTAACTCGGAAAGTTCGAATCCGTCGGTCGTGTCGACCATCGCCTTGAGCCGGGCGCGGGACTCTTTGCTCAGCTTGACAGAACTCATCAGGATGCAATAGGATTGCTCCGCGCCACGCCCGACACGCCCCCGAAGCTGGTGTAACTGCGACAGACCAAAGCGTTCGGCACTTTCGATGACCATCACCGAGGCGTTGGGGACGTTGACCCCCACTTCGATCACCGAGGTGGCCAGCAGGATGTGTGCCTGCCCCCGCTTGAACAGGTTCATGCCGTAATCCTTGTCGGCCTGTTTCATCTTGCCGTGAACCACTTGCACATAGTAATCGGGTGGGGGAAAGGCCTGTACGATGCCCGCGTGACCCTCTTCTAAATTGAGATAATCCATCTTTTCCGACTCCTTGATGAGCGGATAGACGATGTAGACCTGCCGCCCTTTGTCGATCTCCTGCTTCAGGAAGCCGAGCATCCGCAGGCGGTGCGAATCGTTGTAATGGACGGTTTTGACCGGCTTGCGACCGGGGGGCATTTCGTCGATGACCGACACGTCGAGGTCGCCGTAGAGCGTCATGGCCAACGTGCGCGGAATGGGCGTGGCCGTCATGACCAAAATGTGGGGCAGGCGGTCGCTTTTCATCCACAACCGCGCCCGTTGTTCGACCCCGAAACGGTGCTGTTCGTCGATCACCACATAACCCAAGTTGGCAAAACGCACGCGGTCTTCCAACAGGGCGTGGGTGCCGACCAAGATGTCAATCTGCCCGGCGGCCAACTGTTCTAACAGCTCGTCGCGCACCTTTTTGCGGGTCGACCCGGTGAGTAGAGCTACCCTTACGCCCGAGGCCTCGCCCAACAGCTCGGTGATCGAATCGTAATGTTGATGAGCCAAAATCTCGGTGGGAGCCATGATGCTGGCCTGATAGCCGTTGTCGTTGGCAATCAGCATGGTCAGCAGGGCCACTAAGGTTTTGCCACTGCCCACATCGCCCTGCAATAGGCGGTTCATCTGCCGACCGCTCCCCATATCGGCGCGAATCTCTTTAATCACCCGCTTTTGCGCCGAAGTGAGGGCAAAGGGGAGGCGTTGGCTGTAAAAGTCGTTGAACCGCTGACCCACCACCGAAAAGATAAAGCCCCGGTTGCGCATCACCCTCAGGTTGCGCTGGGCGAGGATGTTGAGTTGGATGCCCAACAGCTCCTCGAATTTGAGGCGCAGGCGGGCGGCCTTCAGCTGGGTTTCGTCGGTCGGAAAATGGATGTTGTAGAGCGCGTCGCGCAACCCCATGAGGTTGTATTCACGGATGATTTCCGGGGGTAGGGTCTCTTCGATCCGGCCATCGGCCAACTGCCAGGCGTTGCAGACGAGCGTGAAAAGCGTTTTGGTGTTGATGTGATTATTGACCAATGGCTCGGTGGTGCGGTACACGCCCTGCACACCGGGTTGAAAGCGAGAGCCTTCGCCCAAGGTTGATTCCACGTCGGGATGAACCAAATTCAACACGCCGTTGAACAGGCTCGGCCGACCGAAAATGATGTATTCGCGCTGAAGCTCAATTCGTTTCTGAATCCACGCAAGGCCTTTGAACCAGACCAATTCCGCATGGCCGCTCCCGTCGGAGACCACCACCCGCAACCGTTTCTTCGGCCCCGTGCCGACCACCTGCATGGCCTCGACCCGTGCCCGAAGCTGAATGTAGGCCAACGAATCGTCCTGAATCTCGGCGATGCGGTAAATCCGGGTGCGGTCGATGTAACGAAAGGGAAAGAGGTAGAGCAGGTCGCCGAGAGTCCGCACACCAAGCTCCTTTTCCAAGAGCTTGGCCCGCTTCTCCCCGACGCCCGGAACAAATTTCACGGGATTGTCCAGTACGTTGCTCATCGTACAATTTAGGTAAGTCGCTGTATTTTAGTTTTTTCCGGTTACAGCAACCAGCGCGCCAACAGGCTGTCAACCGAATATTTACCTGCTCCGAGGAAGAAAATCGAGAGGTAAACACTCAGGTAGAGCAGGGCCAATTCGGATTGGGCGATGGTGAATTTCGGGTAAGTAAAAAAGGCGGCCACGACCATTCCGATGATGAGCGGCAACACAGCTAATTTGGTCAACAGCCCGAGGATCAGCAGGATTGAGCAGAAAAATTCGGCGAAGACGATCAGCATCAACGACCATTTGGCCCCGATCCCGATCGGGTCGGAAAAGCTCTGCGAAAGGTTGGCGAAGTCGCTGAGTTTAGCCCAGCCGTGGGTCAGCATCAGCGCGCCGAAGACCACGCGCAGAAGCAACGGGGCGATGTCATAGTCCTGTGACGACAAAAGCCAATGGAGGGTTTCCTTAAAAAGTGTCATAGTATCAATTTTTTATGGTTTTTTGGATTGTTAATCGTTCCAAAAACCTTGCCTTTTTAGGGTTTCAAAGTAAGCCTTCGAAAAGGCGATGTTGTCCCGTCCGGGGTAGCGTTTTTCGGTGAAGATACGCGCCAAATTAGTCAAGTCGTTGATTGCGAGCAGGTTTTTTGTCTCCTCCGAGGCCTCCCGCTCGGCCCATAGCGCGTCGATGCGCTCCGGCGTGTAATCGTGATAGGTGTCGGCGTGTACAACAGCCTCCAACGGCAGGCGGTCGGTCAGTGGCGGGGCTTCGTCGGGATAACCCATGACGATCGAGGTCACCGGAATCACCCCGCGAGGCAATTTCAGCGTCTCGGTAATTTTGTCGGCCATGTAGGTCGTTGTCCCTAATACACAGATGCCTAAGCCGTTGGCCTCGGCCTCCAACATCACATTTTGGGCGGCCAGCATCGCGTCGATCGCCGCATTGACATACCACAGAAAATTGTCGTATTCCGGCCTTGCTCCCCGTTGCTCGCACCAGAGGCTAAAGCGGTGAATATCGGCGCAAAAGGTGAGCAGAGCTGGGGCCTGACGCACCATCGGCTGGTTGAAATGAGCGGGCGAAAGCTCCTCTTTCAACGCGGGGTCGGTGGTGACGATGATGCTGTAAACCTGCATATTGCCGGTGTTCGACGCGCGTGTGCCCGCCTCCAACACTCGGCGCAGAACCTCCGACGGAATCGCCTCGCCCTTGTATTTCCGGATCGACCGGTGGGTAAAAATGGGGTTATCCATTGCCTTATTCGCCCGGAAAGTGGAAGAGAATGGTCTGTTTCAAATCGGGGTGCAGGCTATGCCCCACGGGGCAGGCATCGGCACAGGCGCGAAGGAGCCGTTTGGTTTTTTCGTCGTAATTGGTCGGGAAGGTAAATTCGATCCGGATTTCCGCGATCCGGCGGGGATTTTCGGCCATGATCTTGGTCACCTCCATCTGTGTGCCCTCCAGCGAAAAGCCGTAACTCGCCGCCGAAATGCCCATGATCGTCACCATACAACCGGCTAAGGCCGTGGCTACCAAGTCGGTCGGGGAGAAACTTTCGCCCTTGCCGTGGTTGTCGGTCGGAGCATCCATTGTGATCCGTGTGCCCGACTGGAGGTGCGTCGCGTCTGTCCGCAAATCGCCTTTGTAAATCGCTTCAACTGTTGTTGCCATACTATTATTTTGGTTCTTGGGTAAAACTTGCTTTTTGCAAAAATAGGTAAAATTCTCGTACCTTTGCCTAAAATAAGAACCGATGAAAATTACGTCCGCCACCTTTACGTGTAGCAACAGCAAGAGCAGTCAATGCCCGGCGGACTCTCGACCCGAATTTGCTTTCATCGGCCGCTCGAATGTCGGCAAGTCGTCGCTCATCAATATGCTGACCGATCACAAGGGGCTGGCTAAAGTCTCCGGAACGCCCGGTAAAACGCGGTTAATCAACCATTTTCTGATTAACAACCAATGGTATTTGGTCGATCTGCCGGGGTATGGCTATGCCCGCGTCTCGAAGAGCGAGCGCAGTGGTTTTTCGCAATTGATTCTCGATTACATCAACAACCGCCGCCAGCTCGTTTGCCTCTTTGTGTTGATCGACTCGCGGTTGGAGCCGCAAAAAATCGACACCGAATTTATTGACCTGTTGGGCGAAAAGGGCATTCCGTTTGCCCTCATTTTCACCAAAATCGACAAATTGACGCAAAATCAGCTCGACTCGAATTTGGCGCGTTACCGCCGTTTTCTGAGGCAAAGTTGGGAAGAGTTGCCCCCGATGTTGGTCAGCTCGGCAGAAAAGAAAACGGGACAGCAGGAAATCTTGGCCTTTATCGAAACTTGCATCGAACGGGTAACCGGCGGAACAGAATAACAATTTTTTTATTACTTTTGCCCCTCGAAAAGGGAATTTTTTTCCTAACAAATCTGAATCTATGGGCACCCATAAATTGAAAATTTTTGCCTGCCGCGAATCCCGCAATTTGGCGGAGAAAATTGCGACGAGCTACAGCATGGAATTGGGCGATTCGTCTGTTTTGGAGTTCAGCGACGGCGAATTTCAGCCGGCCTATAACGAAAGTATCCGGGGTTGCACGGTCTGCATCGTGCAGTCGACCTTTCCGCCGACCGAAAACCTGATGGAACTGCTGTTGATGATCGATGCCGCCCACCGCGCCTCGGCTCACCGGGTGATCGCCGTGATCCCCTATTTCGGTTGGGCGCGTCAGGATCGCAAAGATCGCCCACGGGTCTCGATCGGGGCCAAGTTGGTCGCCAACCTGTTGCGCGCCGCCGGGGTCGACCGGATCATGACCATGGACTTGCACGCCGATCAGATTCAGGGATTTTTCGACATCCCGGTCGACCACCTCTACGGCAGTGCCATTTTTGCTCCCTATATCCAAAGCCTCGGCATCGAAAATCTGGTGATGGCCGCCCCCGACATGGGAGCCGCCAAACGAGCCAACGCATATGCTCATTACCTCAACACGCCGATGGTGGTCTGCCACAAACAGCGCGAAAAGGCCAATGTGGTGGGGCAAATGACCGTAATCGGCGAGGTTGAGGGCAAAAATATCGTGATCCTCGACGACATGATCGACACGGCGGGCACGATTACCAAGGCGGCCAACATGATGATGGAAAAAGGGGCACTGAGCGTGCGCGCGGCAGTCACCCACCCAGTGCTGTCCGGCCCGGCTTACGACCGCATCAACAGCAGCGAGCTGTCCGAGGTGATCGTCACCGACTCCATTCCGCTGAGAACCGATCAGGATACCTCTAAATTTACCGTGCTGACGGTCGCCGACACCTTCGCCGACATAATCAAACGGGTTTATAATTATGAGGAGATTAGTTCCCGCTTTATTTTTTAAAGGGGATATTTGGAAAGCAGGGAAAAATCCTTACATTTGCACACCGTAAAGGGATTGTTTGAATCCTTTTCAAACAATTTCGCAAGACGCCCGGAGGGATGGGTGAGTGGCTGAAACCACCAGTTTGCTAAACTGACGTACGGGTAACCGTACCGGGGGTTCGAATCCCCCTTCCTCCGCAA
>JAISHQ010000068.1 GCA_031262465.1 Rikenellaceae bacterium | reverse complement strand
CCGAGCTTGACCCGCAGGCGGCGGCCATCGGCGCGGTCAACTGCGTGAAAGTCATTCGGCGCGATAATGAGTTGATCCTTAAAGGGTTCAATACCGACAGTCGGGGCTTTGAATGCTCCCTGTTGGCGTTGATCGGCGACAGCCGCCCGTCCGCGTGGGTCTTGGGCACCGGCGGCGCATCGCGAGCGGTGGGCTATGTACTTGACAGCCTGAGCATCCCATTTCGCAAGGTCTCGCGATGCGCCTCAGCGCAGGTGCTCTCGTATGACGAGCTGACCGAAGAGGTAATCGCCCGTTCGCCGTTGATTGTCAACACTTCCCCCGTGGGGATGTCGCCCCACACCGATGAAATGCCCCGCATCCCCTATTCGGCGATCGGCCGATCCCACCTGCTATATGACCTGATCTACAACCCGGCACAAACGGCCTTCCTGCGCGAGGGGCGGCGACGCAACGCGGCAGTCATCAACGGCTATGCCATGCTCGTCGCCCAAGCCCAACGCTCCTGGGAAATCTGGCAGGAGGCCGTGACGGTCTAATTCCGTCAAAAAGATTTTGTTCTCTTTTGAAAAAGAGAACCAGAAAACTTTTTTGGGAAACTACGTTTCCCTGCTATCTTCGTTCATGAAAAGGAACAGGGGGTATTTGCTGTTTTACAGCTACCCCCTGTTCCTTTTCATGAAATAAAGTAAGTCATGAGATACGCAGTATCTCCGAAAAGTTCTTTGGTACTTTCTTTCAAGAAAGTACGAAGGTCTTTCGACAGGATTATCCTATTCTTGGTGTTCAGGGTTATTTGACCAGCCGGTTGGTGACGGTGTCGGGGAAGACGACCCAGGGTTTGAAGGTTTTGGCCTCTTCGAAATCCATGTGGGCGTATGAGATGATGATGACCACGTCGCCCACGGAGAAGAGCCGTGCCGCCGCGCCGTTGAGGCAGATGCAGCCACTGCCGCGCTCGCCTTTGATGACGTAGGTTTCGATGCGGTTGCCGTTGTTGTTGTTCACGATCGCCACCTTTTCGCCCTCGATGAGGTTGGCCGCCTCCATCAACTCTTGGTCGATGGTCACACTGCCCACATAATCCAGGTTGGCCTGGGTTACATGCACGCGGTGGATCTTCGATTTCATGATTTCGATCTGCATAATCTCCTCTGTCAGAGCGCTATATTATCTATTAAACGTACATCACCTGCCCAAACTGCCGCAAAAATGCGTTTGTCTCCCGGCGCGTCCCACGAGGCGACGGGTTGCAGGGTTGCCGCGTCGGCCACGGCAATGTATTCGGTTTTCAGCTCGGCCACGGCGTCGATCTGCTCGGCGACCCATTGCTCCAACTGCTCTACATCCATTTCAGAAGCCTTTTCCCCGGCTTGCACCAGCGTCCGATAGATAGCAGGTGCGGCGGCGCGTTGCTCAGCGTTCAGGCGCACGTTGCGCGAACTCAGTGCCAGCCCGTCTGCGTCGCGCCGAATCGGACAGCCGACGATCTCGAGGGGTAGTGCCAATTGGCGCACCAACTCGCGGATGATGGCCAATTGTTGGTAATCCTTCTCCCCGAAATAGGCTCTGTCCGGGGCGACGATCTCCAACAGGCGGCTCACCACCTGCCCAACGCCGTTGAAATGACCCGGACGGTGTTCTCCCTCCATGACCCTCTCCAGCGCGCCGAAAGCAAATTGGCGGGTGTCCGGGGCGGGGTAAATCTCCTCGACCGAGGGCATAAACACAATGTCGGTTCCGGCCTCGGCCAACAGGGCGCAATCGGCCTCGGGCGTGCGCGGGTACCGGATCAGGTCGTCGGGGTCGTTGAACTGCGTGGGGTTGACAAAAATGCTCACCACCACCGTGTCGCACTCCGCCCGAGCGCGTTCGACCAGCGAGATATGCCCGGCGTGCAGGGCACCCATCGTCGGGACAAAACCCACCGTCGCGCTCCGCTTGTCGAGTTCACGCCGCACCTCGGCGGCTGTGGTCAATATCTGCATGGTAAAATTAGGCCGATCTTCCGATCTGTTTCCGGGGCAAAGTTAGGCTTTAATTTTATACGAACAACGGGAGCGGATTTTTTCTTATTTTTCCTTTCGTCCGAAGAGGGAGAAATGGACATACCGCCCCGGATTGGCTTTGAGGTCTTCCAACAGCCCGGAGAGGTTTTCCGAAGAGGTTTGCAACCCCTCGTAAAGCGCAGGGTCGTTCAACAGCAGGGCCAAACTGCCGTCGCCGCTGTTGGCTTTTTCGATCACGCCGTTCAGCTCGGCGAGCGTGGCCGACAGGTCGCCGACCAAGGCCGAAAGCTGGAGCGATCGCAGGGAGTCGCTGAACTCGCTGGCGTTGGTCAGGATGCGGTCGATGTTCTCGCCGTTGTCCCTCAGGTTGGCGGTGATGGCGTTGATGTTGTTGGCCGAAGTTTGCAAACTGCCGGTCAGCCGCTCGACATTGGCAAAGGTGCCGCTGAGGCTTTGCAGGTTCTGCTCGCTCAACAGGCCGTCCAAGCCGTTGAGGGTGCGGTTCAGGCCGGTGACAATCTCCGAAAGCTGATCCTTGAGCGGTTCAAAAGCATCCGAAAGCTGAGTAAGGAGTTCCGGTTTGGCGACCGAGGGAATCGTGTCGCCGCTCTGGTACATTTCGGGCGAATGGCCGTATTCGACCACCATGACCTTGCCCCCGATGATATAGGGGTTGATCGTGGTGATGCGCGAGTCGTTCGGCACGGGGTATTTGCGCGGCACGGTAAATTCGACGACGATCGCCCCGGGCGTTTGCGGGTTAAAGACAATGTCGGTGATCGTACCCACCTTCATGCCCCGGAACATCACATCGCCCGAGACGTTCAGCCCGTCCACATCCCGAAAGGTCGTGTAAAAGGTGTGGGACGTGGTAAATAAATTCTTCCCTTTCAGGAAGTTGATCCCCCAAAACAGCAGGATCAACATCAAAAAGGCGAATATTCCGATTTTAACCTCTTTTCTCATCTCTTTTTATTTTGTGGGAACTTCTAAAAATTCAAAAGACAAGGCTTGCGACCGAGACAAAAGCGCAGTGTACTAAACGTACTCGAGCATTTTGGCGAGGGAGCGTAACGCAGTATTTTGATTTTTTATAAGTTCCCATGTTTCATTTCGTCGGTCAAGGTCACAGGCCGATCGTTTTCAAACGCGACCACAAAAGCATCGCGGAAGGTGCCCCGGACTTCGCGCTGTAAAGATAACGCTTCGGCGTAAGAATCAACGGCTCCGACAAAATATTTGTAATAGCCGTCGATCCGTTGCTCGGCCACGCGGTCGGCATAACGGCCAAAACGTTTTCGGTCGACCGGCGTGCGCGAGGCTGACACTTGTACCTTAAAAATCGTGCCGGAATTATCCTGCGGGGCGGCAGGGCGGTTGGAAGAAGCCGGAGCGGCAGTGGTTTGCGCCGCAGTGGTCGATTGGCGACTGCCCTCTGCGGCATCGAGCGTGATGATTTGCGCGCTCCCCTCCACGGTGCTTTTATACTCGCTGATCGCGTTGAAAATCGACCGGGCGATCTTCTCCTGCCCCTCTTGGGTGGTCATAAAAGCGCGGTCGGAGGCGTTGGTCAAAAAGCCGATCTCGGTCAACACGCTGGGCATGGTCGTGCGGTGTAACACCAAAAAACCGCTTTGGCGCACGCCCCGCGAGGTGGGGATGGTCGTATGTTGTTTGTAATATTTCTGACACAGGGCGGCAAACTCCACACTTTGGTCGATGTGGGTCGACTGCATCAGCGAAAACATGATGTAGGAAGCCGGGTCGGCCGGGTCGAAGCCCTCGTACTTGGTCTGGTAATCCTCCTCGTAAGTAATTACGCTGTTTTCGCGCATGGCCAGCTGCAGATTGGATTGTTCGCGGCTCAACCCCATCACCCAAGTCGAAGAGCCTGTGGCACTGCGACTCTCCGCCGCATCGGCATGGATCGAGATAAAGAGATCGGCTTTGTTTCGGTTGGCGATGTCCCCGCGCTCCTGCAATTCCACATTAACGTCGGTTTTTCGGGTGTAGATCACCTCGACATCCGGCAGGTTTTCGTTCAGCAACTGCCCTACGCGCAGGGCGACGGCCAGCACCACGTCCTTCTCCCGAATGCCGCCGGCCACAGCACCGGGGAGCCTGCCCCCGTGGCCGGGGTCGAGAACGATTTTTTTCATCTGATAGCCACTTCCCACCGTTTGCGCGGGAGCCTGCGACGAAAAAAAGGCCGGGAGGCAACAAAGCCCGATCAAAAGAGTGAGCAACCGCCTGTTCATTTTTAAGAGTTTATCCGTTTTACTGTTTTAAACAGATTCTTTCTATCTTTGCAACGACTGATTCCCTGCGCGGACGCTTTGCGTGGCATCAGATATAGAGCTACAAAGTTAAAAAATTCTGGGAATTGCCGGTACAAAGCACTAAATATCGCTGGACAAAGCTCCTGACGCTCCTCTTTTTCTTGCAGGGTCTGCTGTGGGGAGGTTGTGGGCGCATGGGCTTTCCCTCTCGTTCGCGGAGTGCCGACACGGTGGCCACCGCCGCAAGTGACAGCGCCTTGCATTTTCCCGATTCGCTTTACCAAGGCCTGCCTCCGCAAGAGGTCGACACGCTGATTGCCGAGGAAGATAGCGGAGCGCTGGTCGTGGTGGCCGACGAGCTGATCGCCCCGGACTCGCTTTCGGTCGATTCGCTCGCTGTGGATTCTCTCTCCGTTGATTCGCTCGCTGTCTCCGTCGATTCGCTCGCTATGTCGGTCGATTCGATGGCGCTCGACAGCCTCTCGGCCGAGGGAGAGATGCTGTATGATTCGCTGGGGCGGCGATACTATGGCGAGCCGTTTATCGACGACATCGTCACCAGCTCCAACACCGACTCGCTGGTTTACGACGTAAAAACCCGGAAAATCCGCCTCTACAAGGAGGTGAATATCAATATGCAGGATCAGCAGGCCGAGTTGAAAAATTCGGATTTCGTGGAGATCGACATGGCCTCCAACATGATCTATGCCCAGGGGGCGACCGACTCGGTGGGGCTTTATTCGCGGCCCACCTTTGTCGATAAGGGGCACGAGTACGACATGGACTCGATCAGCTACAACCTCCAATCGCAAAAGATGAAAATTCGCGGGGTTTGGACGACCGAGGGCGAAGGCTTCCTGCGCGCGGCAGCGATCAAAAAGATGCCCGACAATAGCTTGAATCTGGCCTTCGGAGACTATACCACCTGCGATGCCGAGCATCCTCATTTTGTCATCCGGATGAACCGGGGAAAAACCATTCCCGGTCAAAAAACGATTTTTCAGTACGCCTATTTGGAGATCGAAAATGTCCCGATCCCGTTTTTGGCGATCCCGTTCGGATTCTTCCCGATGAACTCCGAAAAAAGCTCGGGCTTCATCATGCCCAGCTTCGGCGAAGAAAACGTCAAGGGCTTCTACCTGAGAGACATCGGCTATCAATATGCGCCGAACGACTACATGAACCTCAAACTGTTGGGGAGCGTTTATACCCTCGGGTCGTGGGAGGGTTCGTTGCAGTCGCAATACCGGCTTCGCTATAAGTTCGACGGCTCATTCAACTTCCGCTTCTCCGACAATAAATTCGGGGATAAGGGGTCGGACGACTTCCACGACACAAAAACATACAGCATCCAGTGGCAACACCGCCAAGACCCCAAATCGGGGATCAACTTCTCGGCCAGTGTGAACTTCACCTCCTCGCAGGCCAACAAGTACGCGCCGGGGTCGATCAGCGATTTTGCGCAGAACCAGACCAACTCCTCGATCTCCTATTCAAAGAATTGGGCCGGAACGCCCTTTTCGATGTCGGCCTCGATCCAGCACTCGCAGATCAACCGCGACACGACGGTCAGCTTTACGTTGCCCAGCCTCTCGTTCAACATGAGCCGGATCAACCCCTTCAAGTTCAAGAACCGCAAGCCCGGCCCGGAGCGGTGGTATGAGAAGATCGCCCTGTCGTACAGCGGTTCGCTGAGCAATCAGGTCTCCGGGGTCAAGGAGTACAACCTCTTCAAACCCGAGATGTTCAGGCAGTTGGAGACCTCCATGTCGCACAACCTGCCGGTGAGTGCCAGCTTTACGCTCTTCAACTACATCAACATCACGCCCAACATCTCTTACCGCGAGGATTGGAACACCCGCCGGTACGAACGGCGTTGGGATGCGCACGAGCAACGGCAGGTGACCGACACGGTCTTTGGCTTCAACCGGGTTTATCAGTACAGCGGCTCGGTGTCGGCCAACACGACAATCTATGGCTTGTCCAAAGCGCGTCCGGGGGCGTTGATTACCCAAATGCGGCATACGCTCACCCCCAATGTCAGCTTCTCCCTGCGGCCCGATTTCGGCAAGGAGAAATACGGCTTCTACAAGTGGGTGCAGAGCAACGCGGCGGGCGATTACACCTCCTATTCGCCTTATCGGGGTGCTCCGGGGCGGGGAGCACAGGCCTCGATGAACTTCAGCCTCAGCCAGACCTTAGAGGCCAAAGTGCGCTCGAAAACGGATTCGGTCGGCACCAAAAAGGTGAAGATCATCGACAACTTTTCGTTCAGCTTCAATTACAACTTTTTGGCCGACTCGCTGAAGCTCTCGCCGTCAATCCCGGTCACTTTCCGTTCGACCCTGTTCCCCGGATTCAACATCAACCTGACCACCTCGCTCGGGATCACCGACGTGGATGCCAACGGGCGGCCCATCAACCGTTATTTTTGGCAGAATTCCAGCGGAACGGGGTTGCCCCGCATCGAGCGGCTCGGCACCTCGTTCAACAAGAGTTTTAGTTTCGGCAAGGGCGATCCGAATGCCCGCAACACGAATAGCAACATCACCGACCCCAACAACCTGTATAACAGTACCTACGACCCGATGAACCCGTTCAACGACCCGACCCTCGCCCAGTTGGAGGATGACGAACAGCAACAGGAGAACCTGATGGCTTATCGCAACCTGCTGACCTCACAATATTACGATTTCAGCGTCCCGCTCAACCTCAATTTCAGTTATAGCATCAACTATACAAACAACGGCGTGCGCAAACAGATCACCCAAACGGCCAGCTTTGGGGCCAGCGTGAACCTCACGCCCAAATGGGGGATTACCATCAACAGCGGGTTCGACTTTGTGGCCAAACGAATCATCCCGACGACCAGCTTCAACCTCACGAGGGATTTGCACTGTATGCAGATGGACTTCAATTGGATTCCGCTGGGGCCGATGAAAAGCTGGAATTTCCGCATCAATGTCAAAGCGAATATGCTGAAAGACCTGAAATACGAAAAGAGCGGAAGCCGGTACGACGAACTGTTGTTCGACCGGTAAATACTTTCTTTTATGTTTTTATCGTTATTTGTTAATGCCTTATGAAAAAATCAACTGTTTTAATGCTTACCACTATGAGTATTGCTTTAGGCTCCTGCCAACAACAAGAAAATCCGCTGTTGAAGGATTTTAATACGCCGTTCGGTGTTCCGCCCTTCGGGCAGATCAAAATCGAACAATACCTGCCTGCCTTCGAGCAGACGATCGCCGAGGCGCGCGCCGACATCGAGGGGATCGTGGGCAACCCCGATGCGCCGACCTTCGAGAATACCATTGTCGCGCTCGATCGGTACGGCAAGCGACTGAGTGCTGTCAGTTCGATCTTCTTCAACCTCAACGAGGCCGACACCAACGACGAAATGCAACAGATCGCCCTTCAGGTTTCGCCCGAGCTGACCCGGATGAGCAACGACATTCAGCTCAACCCGGAGCTTTTCCAGCGAGTCAAGGCGGTTTACGACCAGCGGGAGTCGCTGGGGCTAACCTCGGAACAGACCATGTTGTTGGAAGAGACCTACATCGGCTTTGTGCGCAGTGGCGCGGCGTTGAACGATGCCGATCAGGAGCAGTACCGGCAGATCACCGAAGAGCTGTCGAACCTCACCCTGCAATTTGGCCAAAACCTGCTGTCGGCCAACAACGCCTTTGTGCTTCACCTGACCGACGAGGCCGATTTGGCCGGACTGCCCGAGATGCACAAAGAAGCGGCGGCCGAAGCGGCGCGCAGTCGCTCGTTGGAGGGGTGGGTAATCACCCTCGACGCGCCGAGCATGAGTCCTTTCCTGCAATACGCCGAGCGGCGCGACCTGCGCGAACAGGTGTGGCGGGGCTACAACACCCGCGCGTTGGGCGGCGAGTTCGACAACACCGGCGTGCTGAAACGGATCGCCGACCTGCGTTTGGAAATGGCCAACCTGTTGGGCTATCCGACATACGCCGATTACGCCTTAGAGGATCGCATGGCGGGCAGTAGCTTGAGGGTCAACGACTTTTTGCGGGAATTGGTCGACCGCGCCATGCCTTACGCCAAAAACGATTACCGGATGATTTCCGACTACGCCGCCACACAGGGGCTTGAGGGTCAGCTGATGCCGTGGGATTGGGGCTTCTATCAGGACAAATACAAAATGGCTCATTACGACCTGAGCGACGAGATGGTGCGCCCCTATTTCCAATTGGAGAATGTCCAAAAAGGGGTCTTTCTGCTGGCCAACAAGCTCTACGGGCTTGAATTTAAGGAGAATAAGGAGTTGCCCATCTATCACCCCGATGTCAAAGGCTTTGAGGTCTATGACAAGGGCGGGAAATTCATGTCGATCCTCTACATCGACTATTTCCCCCGCGAGAGCAAACGCGGCGGGGCGTGGATGACCAGCTTCCGGGAACAGTACACCGAAAACGGGACGGACATTCGCCCGGTCGTTTCGCTGGTTTGCAACTTCACCAAACCGACCGACAGCATCCCCTCGCTGTTGACCTTTGACGAGGCCGAAACGCTCCTGCACGAATTTGGCCACGCCCTGCACGGGATGCTCTCCGAAGGGAATTACGCCGGGGTGACAGGAACCAACGTCTACCGCGATTTTGTGGAACTTCCCTCGCAAATCATGGAGAATTGGCTGACTCAGAAAGAGTTCCTCGACCTTTGGGCGACGCACTATCAGACGGGCGAAAAAATTCCGCAGGCTCTGGTCGACAAGATCGTGGCCGCCAGCCAATACCTGAGCGGCTACCTCAACTCGCGCCAATTGGCTTACGGGATGTTGGACATGGGGTGGCACAGCATCACGGCTCCGGTGGCCGACGTTGACGTGGTTTCGTTCGAGCGTCAGGCCATGGCTCCGGCGCAGGTGTTGCCTCGGGTCGACGGAACGGCCATGTCGCCGGGCTTCAACCACATCTTTGCCGGCGGCTATGCGGCAGGCTATTACGGTTATAAATGGGCAGAAGTGTTGGATGCCGATGCCTTCGCTTTCTTCCTCGAAAAAGGCATCTTCAGCCAAGAAGTCGCCACTTTGTTCCGCGAAAACATCCTCTCGAAAGGGGGCAGTGCCTCACCCGAAGTGCTCTACGAACGCTTCCGAGGCCGCGCCGCCACCACCGATGCCTTCTTTGAACGCGCCGGACTGAACTAACTCGACCACGGGTATCCTCAAAACAAAAGCGGCTGTCTCAGTACTGAGACAGCCGCTTTTCTTGGTAATGGTGCAAAAAGTGGCGCTTTTTAGGATTGAAAAGTGGCTTGAAACGAGGGGAGAGATTAGCTAATCACTCCCCTGCTTTTTGGGTATTTTGTCGAGGTTGGAATTGAAGTATA
>JAISHQ010000040.1 GCA_031262465.1 Rikenellaceae bacterium | reverse complement strand
CCCATCCGTTGCAACACCTCGGCCCACTCGGCGGGGATGCCGATGGCCGTGTAAAGCTCGATGGCATCGACCTGAGCTTTCTTCTCGGGGCGCATCTGCGGGAAGAACAGCACGTCCTGAATCGACGGCTGGTTGGTCATGAACATGGTCAGGCGGTCGATCCCAATCCCCATGCCGGAGCAGGTCGGCATCCCATATTCCAGCGCGCGCACAAAGTCCATGTCGATGAACATCGCCTCGTCGTCCCCTTTTTCGGAGAGTTTCAGCTGTTCCTCGAAGCGGTAGAGCTGGTCGATCGGGTCGTTCAGCTCCGAATAGGCGTTGCACAACTCTTTTCCGTTGACAAACAGCTCGAAACGCTCGGTCAGATCGGGGTTCGTGCGGTGACGTTTACACAGCGGCGACATCTCGATCGGATAATCCGTGATAAAGGTCGGCTGAATCAGCTCGTCCTCGCAATATTGGCCAAAAATCGCGTCGATCAGCTTCCCTTTGCCCATCGTTTCGTCGGCCTCTACGTTCAGTTCGCGACAGGCCTGCCGAAGCTCCTCCTCCGATTTACCGGTGATGTCAAAACCGGTCTTTTCGCGGATCGCCTCGGTCATGGTCACCCGGCGGAAGGGACGGCAGAAGTCGATCTCCCGCTCGCCGATCTGCACTTTGGTCGTGCCGTGCAGAGCCAGAGCCACCCGTTCCAACATCTCTTCGGTGAAATTCATCATCCAAAAATAGTCCTTGTAGGCGATGTAAATCTCCATCACGGTAAATTCGGGGTTGTGCGTGCGGTCCATCCCCTCGTTGCGGAAGTCCTTGGCAAACTCGTACACGCCGTCGAACCCGCCGACAATTAACCGTTTCAGGTACAGCTCGTTAGCAATCCGCAAGTAAAGCGGAATATCCAGTGAATTGTGGTGCGTGACAAAGGGCCGTGCGGCGGCTCCACCGGGAATGGGTTGCAGGATCGGGGTCTCGACCTCGACATAACCCCGTTCGCTGAAAAATTGACGCATGGTCTGAACGATCTTCGTCCGCTGAAGGAAGGTCTCGCGCACCTGCGGATTGACCACCAGATCGACATAGCGTTGGCGATAGCGTTGTTCCGGGTCGCTGAAGGCATCGAAAACCTGCCCGTCCTTCTCCTTGACGATCGGCAGGGGGCGGATCGACTTGCTGAGCACCGTCAGCTCCTGACAGTGCACCGACAGCTCGCCCGTTTGGGTCACGAAGACAAAGCCTCGGATGCCCACGAAGTCGCCGATGTCCAACAGCTTTTTGAAGACCGTGTTATACAGGGTTTTGTCCTCGCCGGGGGCGATGTCGTCGCGTTTGATGTAGACCTGAATGCGCCCGGTGTGATCCTGCAACTCAAAAAACGAGGCACTCCCCATGATCCGGCGGCTCATGATGCGACCGGCCAGGGTGACTTGCTGGAAATTGTTCGCCTCGGGCGAATATTCGGCGGCGATGCGGGCGGCGGTCGCATTGACCGGAAATTCAGCCGCCGGATAGGGGTCGATGCCCAACCGGCGCAGTTCGGCCAGCGAATTGCGGCGAATGACCTCCTGCTCGCTCAGTTCGTGTATGCTCATAAGTAAAGTCGAAAATTACTTCGTTCAAATGGTTTCAAAAAATATGAGGCAAAGATAAGAAGAACCTTTCTAAAAATCGCCCGGAATGCTGATAAAAAGAGACCGCCCCGAAGGGCGGCTCTCATCAAACTTACTTTGGCTTTACATGATACTTGTCCACAGCCTCTTCATCAGTAAGATACCTTAGTAACGGGGGACCACCGCCATGATATTCATACTGCGGGTAAGTTAATTCCCAATAGCGATGATCCTTTGGGTCTCGATATAACGTTTCTGAACCAAGAGTAGAAATCTCTTTTAGATAATTCCCTGTTAGCCAATAAATTCGAAGCGTACTTTCAACACCTTCCTCACGAGTCAAATTATGAGAATTGATCCCCCAAGCACTATCAATAGTTGTTTCGGTTGGTTTGATTTTCATTTCCGTTTCCGTGATTTTTTTACAATCGTTGATGTTGTCCCGGGCTTCGGTTTATACCTTATCTATTCTACCTCCGCAGGCCGGTACCCTTCGCCGTCGAACGAAAGGCTCAGGTTGATGGCGTTGTGGCTCGCCCAGCCGTTGGTGTGCTCTGCCTCGAAGTCGCTGTTGGCGATCAGGTTCACGTCGGAGCCTTCGGCAGTGAGCGAAATGTTGTCGATCCAAATATCGCCGACAAAATCCCCGAAGTTAAAGGCAATCCTTTCGAGTGTAGAACCGGTCGGGACAAATGTCGTGCTCACGGGTTCCCACTCGGTTCCAAAAGCCACAGTGGGCGGATACTCCTGATTGGTACCGTCGTTATAGGCCGGGTCTTGCAGGTAAATTTGCATATCATAGTTCTCCGTTCCTTTTACCATAAAAGTATAGGTATAAGAGACCCCTGCGGTCAATCGCGCGGAGAGGTGGTACCACACCTGAGCACTCCAAACATCGGAACCGGCTATTTCGTTGCTCAATTTCAGCGCATAACCGCCGCTGTTGGGGCCGGGCACAATGGGTTCGATGGGTTCCGGTTCGGGCGGGGTGTCGACGTAATAAACGACCTTGATCGTCCGGCGGCCATTTTTCCAGCTTCCGGTCATCTCATAGTCGTTGCCCGAGAAACCGGCCGGAATTGCGTCGTTGTCGAACCACGCTTTGACCAAAATCCGTTGCTCGCCGTCGCCGGGGTTGTTCATGCAGTTGAACCAAGTCAGGGCGCTGTTCTGCGTGATGTCCAGCGAGATGAGTTGGCTCACCGGGCAATCCAAATAGGTCAACGCCGTGTTGTTCGACACATCCAACGCCGTGAGCCGGGTGTCGGAGATCGACAAGGTGGTCAGCGCGGTATTGGCCGAGAGGTCGATCGCGGTGAGCGGATTGGAGAAGCAGGAGAGGTCGGTCAAGGCTGTGTTGTTCGAAACGTCCAACGAACTGAGCTGGTTGTTGTTGCAGGTCAATGCTGTCAACGCGGTATTGGCCGACACATCCAGCGCAGCGAGTTGATTGTCGGCAACCGACAAGGCGGTCAATGCCGTATTTTTCGACACGTCCAACGCAGTGAGCTGATTGAAAGCAAGATACAAGGTAGTCAGCGCCGTATTTTTCGACACGTCCAGCGAGCGAAGCTGATTCCAACCGGCATCCAAATAGGTCAGGCCGGTAAAATATTCGATCCCGGCCAGCGAGGCAATATCCATATAGAACAAATCCATGCTGGTCACCGCCGCCGCTTCGGCGGACGAGAGTTTGCCGTCGCCGTTGGTGTCCCAAGTCCCCATTTGCCCTTGACAATAGGCCAAGAATGTCGCATCGGGGATCAGGGGCAATACATCGTCTATTTCGGGTTCGTCCGGTTCATCGGGTTCGCCCATTACCGTCACGGTACAAATGGCGATTTTTCCGCCGTCGGCAGTTGTCACAATAACAACGGCAGTGCCTGCTTTCAGGGCCATCACTTTACCGGAATCATCGACCGTTGCCACAGTCGCATCACTGCTTGTCCACGCCACGGCTTTGTTCGTTGCATTTTCCGGCGCAACGGTCGCCGTCAGCGTTTCGGAGGCTCCCTCGGCGAGCGAGAGGGACGTTTTATTCAGTCTGACATCGGTCACGGAGACGGTCTTTGGTGGCTCTTCGCCCTTTTTGCAGGAGTTCAGCAGGCCGAGCGAGAGTAGACCAGCCACGGCAATCCATAAAAATCGGTTCTTCATCAGGTATGAGGTATGAGTTATTGTTGATCTATTTCTAAAGGGAACTTCTAAAAATTCAAAAGACAAGGCTTGCAACCGAGGCAAAAGCGCAGTGTACTAAACGTACTCGAGCATTTTGCAGAGGGAGCGTAACGCAGTATTTTGGATTTTTAGGAGTTCCCTACCGATCCCACGGATAAACCACGCCCCAGGCTTTGCGGAGGCTGTCCATCAGGCGCATGATCCGTAGGGATTCGGCGTGAGGCATATAGGGCGACTCGATCCAGCCGTTTTCGATCGCTTCCATGCAGGCGCGCACCTGATATTCAAAGCCGGTAATCTGCTGAGGCTGTTCGTAAACGGCCAATGTCTCGTAATCCATGCCGAGCACGGTAATCTTCTCGGGGTTGTTGATATTCTGCACGATCAGGTGGCCTTTGTCACCCGAGACGATGCCCTGCCGGTCGGTTTTGGCAATCATCGAGCTGTGCAGAACAGCCATCCGCCCGCCGGGATAGGTCAGCGTGATGCTCTCCTGTTCGTCCATGCCCGTGGCACTCTTTGTGCATGTCGTGACAACCGACTCTACATCGGGACCGAAGACCATCGAGGCAAAATTGATCGGGTAAACCCCCAAATCGAGCAGGGTTCCTCCGGCCAAATCGGCACGCTGATTCCGTTCGACGTGCGAAAGCGGATAGCCCAAATTGGCCGAAAGTATCTTCGGCTGGCCGATGATGCCGCTCTCGATCACCTCGTTGATCGTGCGCGAAAGAGGGACATAGCGCGTCCAGATCGCCTCGGTGATAAAAACACCACGCTCGCGCGAGAGTTCGAACAGCTCTTCGGCCTGCCAGGCGGTGGCCGTAAAGGCCTTTTCGCAAAGCACCGGTTTGTCGTTCAGCAGGGCCTCTTTGGCGTTTTCATAGTGTTGCGAATGCGGCGTGGCGATGTAAACCAGCTCGACCGCCGGGTCTTTAAAAAGCTCGGTATAAGAGCCATACGCGCGGGCAAAACCCCATTGGTCGGCAAAGGCTTGTGCCTTTTCCTGCGACCGAGAACCCAC
>JAISHQ010000011.1 GCA_031262465.1 Rikenellaceae bacterium | reverse complement strand
GCGCCAGGCCCTTGCCGCCCCTCGAAGTTGCGGTTGGAGGTCGACACGGCGTATTTCCCCTCCGGCACCTTGTCGGCGTTCATGGCCAGACAGGCCGAACAACCGGGCTGGCGCAGGGCGAAACCGGCCTCGTTCAGGATTTTGTCGAGACCCTCAGCGTAAATTTCGCGTTCGACCCGTTTCGACCCCGGGACGAGCCAAGCGATGATCCCCTCGGCCTTTTTCCGCCCCTGTACCGCGCGGGCAAATTGGCGGAAATCTTCGATGCGCCCGTTGGTACAACTCCCCAAAAAGACGTAATCAATAGGCTTGCCCAACAGCTGTTCGCCGGCGTGGAAACCCATGTATTCCAACGCTTTGGGATCGCTTCCGGCGGGAATTTGCTGGGTGATGCCCATGCCCATGCCCATGCCGGGGTTGGTGCCGTAGGTAATCATCGGCTCAATGTCGGCGGCGTTGTAGTGGTATTCCTTGTCGAAAACCGCGTCGGGGTCGGTGTAGAGCTTGCGCCACTGGGCAACGGCCCTGTCGAAGGCTTCGCCCTGCGGGGCACGTTCGCGGCCTTTGACATAGGCAAAAGTCGTCTCGTCCGGCGCGATCATGCCGCCACGCGCACCGCATTCGATGCTCATGTTGCAGACGGTCATGCGCCCCTCCATGGAGAGCGAGCGGATGGTCGACCCGGCAAATTCGATAAAATAGCCCGTGCCGCCCGAGGCGGAAATCTGTGCTATGATGTAGAGGATCACGTCTTTAGCCGTCACTCCAGGACGAAGCGGGCCGTCGACGGTGATGCGCATCTTTTTCGGCTTGGGTTGCAGGATACACTGCGAGGCGAAGACCATTTCGACCTCCGAGGTGCCGATCCCGAAGGCCACCGCACCAAACGCCCCGTGGGTCGAGGTGTGGCTGTCGCCGCAGACGATGGTCATGCCGGGTTGGGTGAAGCCAAATTCGGGGCCGATGATGTGAACCACCCCATGGTGGTCGTTGCCCAGCCCGAAGACCTCCACGCCAAATTCGGCGCAGTTGTTCATCAGCGTATCCACCTGATCTTTAGATTGTCCTGCCTCTAACGGCTTGTCCTGATCGAGCGTGGGGACGTTGTGGTCGGGGGTGGCGGTGATCTGTTGGGGACGGAAAATTTTCAGCCCCCTCTCACGCAACCCCGAGAAAGCCACGGGCGAAGTCACCTCGTGGATGTATTGGCGGTCAATGTAAAGCACGCTCCGCCCGCCGTCGAGCTGTTTGATGACGTGTGCGTCCCAGACCTTGTCAAAAAGTGTTTTTCCCATGTGTTCGATTTATGTCGTACAACATATTTTTTGCAAATGTACGTAAAAATAATGTTCCGCCTAACTCTCTTTATTCATTAATTTGTTGACTCCGTCGATGAATGCCTCCACGGCGGCGAGCACCACATCGGTCTTGGCCGAAAAGCCGTGTACCACGTTGGAGGTGTTGACCTGATGAATTTGGATATGAACACGCCCCACGTCGTCGCTCCCCTTGGTCATGGCCTGAATCAGGAACTCGTCGATGACCACTTTGCGGTCGATCAGCGATTTGATGGCACTCACAGCGGCATCCACCGGCCCATTGCCCGTTCCGGAGGCGGTAAACTCGTTGCCACCGATCTCCAACACAACCACCGCCGTCGGGATGACCGTCCCGGAAAGCACCTGCAACCGTTTCAGCTTGATTTTGCCCAAAGCCGCCTTGCCGGTCGTGTCGCCCGCCAGCTGAAGCAGGTCTTCGTCGCGAATCTCTTTCTTGCTGTCGGCCAGCTTCAGGAACTCTTCGTACACCTTATCCAATTCGTCCTGCTCCATGGCATAGCCCAACAGTTCGAGGCGGTGTTTCAACGCCGCGCGGCCGCTCCGGGCGGTCAACATGATGGCGTTGTCGTCCAAGCCGACATCTTTGGGGTCCATGATTTCGTAAGTCTCCCGGTTTTTCAACACGCCGTCCTGATGAATCCCCGAGGAGTGGGCAAAGGCGTTGCGCCCGACGATCGCCTTGTTGGGTTGGACGGGCATATTCATCAGGTTCGACACCGTGCGGCTCACCTCGGTGATGCGTTGGGTGTTGATGTTCGTGTCGATATTCAGCCCCTTGTGGCATTTCAGGGTCATGACCACCTCTTCCAACGAGGTGTTGCCGGCCCGTTCGCCGATCCCGTTGATGGTCACCTCGACCTGCCGCGCTCCGGCCAGCACACCGGCTAAGGTGTTGGCCGTGGCCATCCCCAAGTCGTTGTGGCAATGGGTCGCGAGAATCGCCCGGTCGATGTTTTTCACGTTCTCCATCAGGAACTTGATCTTCTCGCCGTAATAAGCGGGCAGGCAATAGCCCGTCGTGTCGGGGATATTGACCACCGTCGCTCCGGCGGCGATAACCGCCTCGACCACACGGGCCAAGTATTCGTTATCGGCGCGCCCGGCGTCTTCGGCGTAAAATTCCACATCTTCCACAAACCGCTTGGCGTATTTGACGGCCTCCACGGCGCGCGCCAAAATCTTCTCCGGGGTCGACCGGAGCTTTTGCTCGATGTGATAAGGCGAAACGCCGATCCCGGTGTGAATGCGTTTCTTTTTGGCGAGTAGGAGGGCGTCGGCCGCCACCTCGATGTCCTTCTCTACTGCACGTGTAAGGGCACAAATGGTCGGCCATGTCACTGCTTTTGAAATTTCGCGCACCGAGTTGAAATCGCCCGGGCTTGAAATCGGGAAACCCGCTTCGATCACATCCACCCCCAGAGACTCCAGCGCGCGCGCCACTTCGATCTTCTCGATGGTGTTCAGCTGGCATCCGGGAACCTGTTCCCCGTCCCGCAAGGTGGTGTCGAATACAAATAATCTATCAGACATAGTCAACAAGTTTTAAAAAACGTAAAAATGTAATCTACAAAAGAATGTAAATTCCGCCGTCGCCAATCAGCAATATTCCGCCGTTTTACGATGGCAACCGGACTGCGTTAATCTTGTAACGCATAGAAATTCAAATTATTTCCTCGCTCTTCCGGGGCAAAAACTCCGGTTTCAAAGGCCTTTACTTCATTCTCTGACGGACAGCCTCAAACAACAATACTGCCGCCGCCGCACCCACGTTCAACGACTCGATCGAGCCGACAAGGGGAATGGCCAGCGTGGTGTCGCACATCTTCAGGATTTCGCGCGAGATGCCCGTGTCCTCGCTCCCCATGACCAGCGCGGTCGGTTTTTTCAGGTTGGCCTGATAGAGCATTTTGTCGCCCTTTTCGGAGGCCGCCGCGATCTGTATGCCCCGCTCCTGCAAATAACGCAGCGTGTTGCGGATGCTCCCCACCCGGCAGACAGGGATCAAGTTCAGTGCCCCCGCCGAACTTTTGATGGCATCGGCGTTGACCGGTGCCGAGTTTTTGATCGGCACGATCAGCGCGTGTACCCCGGCACATTCGGCACTTCGGGCGATGCCACCGAAGTTGCGCACGTCGGTCACCCCGTCGAAGACGACGATCAGCGGAACCTCGCCCCGCCGTTCAACCGCGTCGACCACCTCGGCGATGTCGGCGTACTCAATCGCCGCCGCCACAGCGACCGCCCCCTGGTGGTTGGCGTTTTTGGTCAGCCGGTTCAGCTTTTCGACCGGCACCTCCTGCACCTGCACCCGGTGCTGTTTGGCCACGTCGCGGAGTTGCCGGATCAGCGGCGCATCGGAGCCTCGCTTGACGTAGATTTTGTCGATCTGTTTCCCGGCCTCGATCGCTTCGATCACCGGACGGATGCCGTAAATAAGGGATTCGTTCATTATGTGGTTTTTTTTACTTTGGTCTATCTGGGAACGTTTCAAAAATTCAAAAGACAAGGCTTGCGACCGAGACAAAAGCGCAGTGTACTAAACGTACTCGAGCATTTTGGCGAGGGAGCGTAACGCAGTATTTTGGATTTTTCAACGTTCCCAGCAAAAAAGGGCACTTCTCATTAAGAAGTGCCCTTTTCGCAGTCTGTAAAAACAGCCTTTATTTCTTAACGACCATTTTTTTCTCCTTGATACGAGCCTTCTTACCCCGCAGGTCGCGTAGGTAGTAAATCCGGGCGCGGCGAACCACACCGACCTTGTTTAGTTCGATGTTTTGGATCGTCGGAGAATAAAGCGGGAAAATACGTTCGACACCGATCCCGTCGGAGATTTTGCGAACGGTAAATGTTTGCGTGTTGCCCGTGCCTTTGCGTTGGATGACGGTGCCACGGAAATTCTGCTGACGCTCTTTGGAGCCTTCCACGATACGGATCGTTACCGTGATGGTGTCGCCGGCCTTAAATTCCGGGTACTCTTTTTTCTGTACAAAAGCCTCTTCGGCCAATTTGACTAATTGTTCCATGGTTATTCTTAACGTTTTACGAGCGGGGAATATTCACGGTTCCTATGTCTACGTCAGAGATTCCGCCACTTTCGGAGGGCAAAGGTATATACTATGTTTTAAATAAACAAATTTACGGTTCAGTAAATGCACTGTCACCAAAAGCCAATATCGGCAGAAAGACGACCGGCAACAGGACTAACCCCACGGTAAAACCATCCCCGTGCCCGAAACTTCTTGCCCAAGCCCGCATCAGCAAAATCCAATAAACGAGCCAAACGATCGCCGCAACAAGGCAAAGAAGCGAAAAGACTAACACGCTCAAGATCGCCCCTGAAGAGGATTCTTCGATCAGCGTGACCGCCCCAACCAACATGACGAGAGAGAGAATCCGACAGAGCAGATAGGCTCCGACTACGATCCAAAACCACCGCACCGGCTTTTTGAGCACCTTGATCGCCGTCCACAGGTTATAGAACGGCACAATGCCCTTCCAGCCGGGTTGACCCATCTTGACAAAGAGCCGCCACAGGCTCACAAGCATCAGAGCCGCAATCAGCGTCCAAATTATGCTGTACATGACCAGCATCCAGCTGGGGAAGAGTGTTGTCGTCATTGTCTATTGTATTTTTTGTTTGACAATGCAAGGTAATCATTTTTTCTCTTCTTTCTTTTATCCTAAAAGAAAGAAGCAAAGAAAAGTTTTCGGCCGGGGTTTCGGAATACTTTTGTCTTCGATTTTGTCTCGCGGCCGAACGAAATTACAGTTTCGTTCGGGCTGGCCGCGGCCAAAACCGGCCAAAAGCATCCCTTTCACCCCACTGCCGAGGTCGGTTCTTCGAACCGAATGAGGATTTGCTCATCTAATGGATTACCGATAAGGTAATGAGGATACTTAAAACTTTTACAATCTAAAAAATCCTTATCAATTATGTTATGTTTAAATCCATAGTCGATGAGATATTGAAACGAACATTTAGTTTTTGAGAAATGATACAGATTGAAAAGATACGATTGCACAGAACGCGACTCGCAAGCGCGTCTCAAATCATAGTCAAAAGTTAAACTCTCCTTTTTAGTTATATAATGAATTTCAATGAGATAGCACTCATAAGACAGGTATGATAATGCCTTATCAATCAAAAATTTCAGATTTCCACTTTCGTGAAATGTTCTATTATACCAGTCTTGTTCGTAATTAATTATATGCAATCCTTTTACAGTCTGCTCGTCAAAACATAATTTCTCCATATTTTGCTTGAGAGATTCGGCACGCCGTGACTGAACGCTTTTGCGATGTTTCATAAAAATAAAGAATCCACCAACTATTATTTCGGGAATAGATTCAATTTCAAACCAGTTTTCTAAAATCCAAGAAGCCATTTCTTTTGTTTTTTATTTAGGTTTGTTTACATTGATCCGAAGTTTGATAGCGATTAGGGGCTATTTCAGGATGGGGTAGTTTTCAGGGCGGAAACATTCACTCCGCAGGAGGTGAATGCCTCTTGTTTGGGATGCCCCTGCCCAAGCTCGCTTGGAGGCAAAGAGCATCCGGAACAAGAGGAAAGTTCCCGCAGGGGAATTTTCGACCTGCCAACACAAGCAGAAAAGTTTTCGGTGTCGCCTTTTACAAAAGGCGACGATTTGCGCCGCTTTCTAAAAGCGGCAGTCAAAGGCAGTCAGCGGTTAGATCGCTCCGTTGATGAGGAAGACGGCGGCGAAGGCCAAGATGGCGTACAGCTCGGGGAAAGCGGCCAGGATCAGCGTGTTACCGAAGACGTTGTTGCCGTTGCCGATCGCTGTGATCCCGTTGGCGCAGAGTTGAGCCTGACGAATCGAGCTTAGCAGGCCGACGCAACCCATGATAAGGCCTGCGCCGAAGATACCGGCGGCTTGCAACAGGGTGATTTCGGCGACCAATTTCCCGGAGATAACGAAGTAACCGGCAAAGCCGTACAGCCCCTGACTGGCCGGCATGGCCGCGAGGATCATGTAGTTACCGAAGGCCGAGCTGTTTTTCTTCAAGGCTCCCACGGCCGCGTTACCGGCAATGGTCACTCCGAACGAGCTACCGATCCCCGACAAGCCCACCATCAGCCCGATGCCGATGTAAGCGATTAAAATAGGTGACATAACAGTTAAATTTTTTTAGTTAGACATTTATTTGGTTTCTTTTTTCTCTATCTCTCTTCTTTTTTCAGCGGTTGGAAGGGCCGTCCGCCGTCGACAAAGCCTGCGTTTTTGTAAAACTCGACAAAGGTCAGACGCAACGGGTGGACAAAGGCGCTGAGCGAGGCCATGAAGAGGGTGATGCCCTGCCCGACGGCCAAGATCAGGATCATGACGATCTGTCGGAAAATGATGATGTCCGGACTCATCTCCAACGCCAACCGGTTGAATACCAACGCTAAAATACCACCCGACAGGCCGAGGGCAAAGAGGCGGATGTACGAAAGCACGTCGCTCAGCAGGCCGGTGACATCGTTGTAGGTGTTCCAAATGCCCAGCCCGAAATTGAAGAACGGATTTTTGCCCGGCGAGTTGAAGAAGAACATCAGGCAGAGGCCGATGCCCGCCGTGATCCAGAACGGAATCGACCCAAGAGCGTACCCCTCGATGCCCACCTCGGGCAGGATAAAGCCACAAAGGCCGCTCAACAGGAAGATCAGCCAGCCCAGCGAGGAGAGCGCGTAGCGGAACCCGTCGCGTTTGGTGATGCCGAACACCTTGATACACATGGCGTAAAGGATATGCACGACCCCCACGCCGATGGCCACGTTGAAAAGCTGATCGGAGTTAATCATATAGCGGCTAATGGGCTGAAACAGCGGTTGTTCGGCCAGCTGAATCCCAAAGGCGTTGCCGGTCAACAGCCCGAAGAAGATGGTCGACAGGCCGCACATCATCGCCAGCGTGACCAGCCCCTGATACTGTTTCGACACCTTGAACCGGGCGATGATCGCGGCGATCACATAGAGCGACCCGTACCCCGCATCGGCCAGACAGAAGCCGAAGAAGATCATGTAGAAGGGAGCGAAGAAGGGCGTGAGGTCCATCGTGCCGTACCGGGGCAACGAATAGAAGCCGCCGATAAATTCAAAGGCGCGCGCAAAGCGGTTGTTTTTCAACAACACCGGCGGTTCGTCTTCGGCCTGCGGCTCCTCTTTGGTGGTGTAGGCGGTCTCGTCGTCGGCCAAAAAGGCATCGACTTTCTCCTGTGCCTCGGCCGGTGCCCAGCCCTCCATGACCACCAATGCCCCGTCGGCTTGCCGCAGAGCGGAGGTGTTGACCCGACTCAGGTCTAACTGCTCGCGCAACTGTTTGCCGTACTCGTCCAATTCGTCGAGGCTTTCGGCGGCCCGTTCAAGGCGTTGACGCTCAGTTTCTAAGGCTTGGTACAGGTCGGTCAGATCGGCTTTGCGCTCCTGTGCGGTGCGCTCGGGCATCTTGACCTCCGTGGCGTTGATTTCGACCGGTTGCCCCCCGCGCCCGGTGACGATCGCAAAATAGACCACGCCGTTTTTTCGGGCGATCTCTTCGACAGCAAACTCGCTTTTCCACCCCTCGGCGCGCAGGTCGAACTCTTTGGTGAAAGCGGTGAACAGGTGGAGTTTAATCCCGTTTTCGGCCAACTGGTCGATCCGTGCCTTGGAAAAATCGCCCCACGGCTCCAGATCGGCAATCTCTTTTTGGAGCTTGGCCGCCTCGGCGTGCAGGCGGTCGATCTCGGCCGAGGCCTCGACAAAGTGCCGCAAAGCCTCCTCGGGCGAGTCAAAAGCCTCGGCGCGGGTGCCAAGCTCGTTTTTACGCAACTCCGCGAGGGTTTTCATCGCCTTGCGTTGTTGGTCGATCTCGGTCATCAGCCGCCGCTCGTCCTCACTGGGTTCCCACCCCGAGACCGTAATATCGACCAGTCCCAACTCCTGGAGTTGAGCGAGAAACGCTTCGTAATCCTTGTAAAAGAGGACGAAGCTGTATTTTATCATCGGTACGATCATGACTGAGCCTGTTGTTCCTGACGGGTTTTAACAATTTTTTGCGACGATTTCGAGAGGTTTTCTTC
>JAISHQ010000105.1 GCA_031262465.1 Rikenellaceae bacterium | reverse complement strand
AAGGCGCACCCGAACGACCGTCCGGGGCAAGACCTGATTAAACGCATTGTCGAAGTGTCGGCCATGCCGCAATTTGCGGGCAAGATCGTCTTCCTGCAAAATTACGACATGAACCTCGCTCGGCAGATGGTTCAGGGGGTCGACATTTGGCTCAACACACCGACCCGCCCGCTGGAGGCTTCGGGCACGAGTGGTGAAAAGGCGGTGATGAACGGTGTGATGCACTTCAGTGTGCTCGACGGCTGGTGGGTCGAAGGGTACAAGGAGGGTGCCGGGTGGATGTTGCCGATGGAGCGCACCTTCACCGAACAGCGTTTCCAGGACGAGATGGATGCCGAAATGATCTACAACACGATCGAAGAGGAGATCGTCCCGAAATATTACGACCGCGACCCGGAAAACGTGCCCCACAACTGGATGGGCATCGTCAAGAAGTGTATCGCCGACGTGGCCTCGAATTTCACGACGGCGCGGATGTTGGCCGACTATCAGGAGCGTTTCTACGAGCCGTTATACCAGCGGATGCAGGCGGTCAATGCCGACGATTTCCGGCTGGCTTGCGAGATTGCCGCTTGGAAACGGCGCGTGAGCAAGTCGTGGGATAATGTTCGGGTGGTTGATCTTCGTCAGATCGACATCACCAAATCGGCGCTGAAGACGGGCGAGGAGATGTCCTTCGAGCTGACAGTCGACATCGACGGGCTTTCGGCGACCGATGTCGGGGCCGAAGTCATCATCGCCGACCAAATCGGTTCTGGGCGCGACGTGAAAATTTCGGCGACCATTCCCTTCGAGCCGGTGAGTGTCGAGGGGTCGGTGGTGACCTACCGCGCGCTGACCGCTCCGCAACAGACCGGAACCTACGACGTGGCCATTCGCCTCTACGCCAAGAACGAAAACCTGCCCCACCGGATGGATTTCGCGTTGGTTAAATGGGTTTAGGCAATTGCTCTTAAAAATTGCAAGGGAAACTAATTCGGAGTATTGTTATTTCGGATTAGTTTTCTTATATTTCGCAAACGATACAATATACGTTTATAACTGAACCAAAATGCTGAATTTCGATAAAAAGGAGTTAGGGAATTTGGAATACTCCCTCCAGCGCGAAGTCCTTTGTACCAACCGCACGGGAGGGTACCTCAATACAACCATTGTCGGTTGCAATACCCGCAAATACCACGGCCTGATGGTCTGTCCGGTCGAGGCGGCGGCGGGCGAAAATTTTGTGTTGCTCTCCTCGCTGGACGAGACCGTGATCCAGCACGAGCAGGAGTTCAACTTGGGCATCCACCGTTTCCCCGGCACGTATGAGCCGAGGGGGCACAAATACATCGTCGATTTCTCCTACTCCCCCAATATGCAGCTGACCTATCGGGTCGGCGGGGTGAAGCTGAAAAAGGAGTACCTCTGGATTCACTCCCGGGAGCAACTGTTGATCCGTTACACGCTGTTGGAGGCGCGTTCCGACACCAAATTGCGCCTGCGCCCGTTTTTGGCTTTCCGCCGGGCACACGACCTGAGCACGGCCAATATGATGGCCGACACCCGCTCGCACCGAGTCGAAAATGGGGTGATGAACGCACTCTATCAGGGTCTGCCGTCGTTGTATATGCAGACCGACCGTGAGGCCGAATTTGTTTCCGCGCCGGACTGGTACTATCGCTTTGAATATTTGGAAGAGAAAAAACGGGGATACCCCTATCAGGAAGACCTGCTGACGACCGGTTTCTTTGAGTTGGAGATCAAAAAGGGCGAGAGCCTGATTTTCTCGGCTTCGACCTCACAGGTCGATCCGGCAAACCTCTCCCGACAGTTTGCCGAAGAGTTGGCTCGCCGCTCGCCGAAGGACGATTTTCTGCCCTGCCTGCGCCACGCCGCCCGCCAATTTTTGGTTTGCAACGACGGAAAGAGCGAGGTGATCGCCGGATACCCGTGGTTTGGCCGCTGGGGGCGCGACACGTTCATCTCCCTGCCGGGCATCACCCTGACTCAGGGCAATGTCGAGGGGTGTCGCGCGGTGATCGACACAATGGTCAGCGAGATGCAGGACGGCCTCTTCCCCAACATGGGCAACGCCTATAATTCGGTCGACGCGCCGCTTTGGTTCTTTTGGACGCTCCAACAATTGCAGGATCACATTGGTGCCGAGGCGATTTGGCAGGCTTATGGCCCGGCCATGAAGTCGATCTTGGAAGCCTTTACCCGAGGCATCAACGGCGGAGCGATCCGCGTCGAGGCCAACGGCTTGGTGTGGGCTTCAAAACCGGGTGTGGCCTTTACGTGGATGGACGCGGTGGTCGACGGCGACCCGGTGACCGGTCGCGATGGCTTTCAGGTAGAGATCAATGCGCTGTGGTACAACGCGATATGCTATACCTTAGAGTTGGCGCGGCAGTTCGACGATGCGGCATTCGCCACCCAATGGGAACCGATGCCCGACAAGATCAAAGCCTCGTTCAACGAGCTGTTTTGGTATGAAAAAGAGGGCTATTTGGCCGATTATGTCGACGCTCAAGGGCGGCAGAACACCTATATCCGCCCCAATCAGATCATTGCCTGCTCCCTGCCTTATACCATGTTGACCGAGGAGCGGATTGCCCGCATTATCCCGATTTTGCAGGCTCACCTACTGACCCCCAAGGGGTTGCGCACCCTTTCGCCGCGCAATCCGCTGTACGAAGGCCATTACGAGGGTGCTCAGCCCGAGCGCGATCGGCAATACCACCAGGGAACAGTGTGGCCGTGGCTGTTGGAACACTATGTCAAGGCGTGCTTCGACCTGAAGGGCAAAGGATATATCTTCCGGGCGGAGGAGATTCTCGGCCATTTTGTCGAAAACATGACCCTCGCCGGGATCGGCAGTATTTCCGAAATCTACGACGGCGACCCGCCCCACCACCCCAGAGGAGCCATTTCGCAGGCGTGGAGCGTGGGTGCACTGTTGCGGATTAATGAGATGATAGATCGGATGAAAAAATAGGAAACTTATACAGAGTTTCCATTAGATGAAAGGATGAAATGATGAGAGTATTGATGTTCGGGTGGGAATTTCCGCCACACATTGCGGGGGGGCTTGGAACGGCCTGTTACGGCCTCACGCGGGGTCTGTCGAAGAACGAGG
>JAISHQ010000027.1 GCA_031262465.1 Rikenellaceae bacterium | reverse complement strand
ATCATCGAAATCTACGTCGACCAGCAAGGGCGGGTCACCCGGACATCGTTCCGTTCGGTCGGCTCCACAACCACCAACGCCACCTTAGTGGCCGCCGCCGAGCGCGCCGCACGCCAGGCACGCTTCACCGTCGACGAAACCGCCCCCTTTCCACAAATCGGAACAATTACCTATAACTTCCGGATGAATTAATCTTTCCGGTCTTTACTTGAACTGTTCTTAGAGAACCAGCGCACCGCCTCCGACTGCCGCTTTTAGAAAGCGGCGCAAATCGTCGCCTTTTGTAAAAGGCGACACCGAAAACTTTTGTGCTTGGGTTGGCAGGGCAAAAATTCTTTCAGAATATTCTTTTCAGAGAGCATCTATTTGCCGCTCAAGCGAGCTTGGCATCAAATAGATACTCTCTAAAAAGCATTCCCTGCGGGAATGTTTTCGCCCTGAAAACTCAATGGCCTTTGCGTTTTATCGGCTTCGTCTTCAGATAAATAGAGAATCGAAATGGGTTTCAAAGAGACTACATTTTACAGGAAGTTCGAACCCTTAATACACTGTTGCAGAATGTATTTTCAGGGAGATCACATTCGCCTGTGGGCGAATGCGTTTTGTGCTGTATTCCCCGGCTCAAGCTCGCTTGAGAGGCCGGGGAGTACAGTATAAAACGAAGTTTCTGAAAGGAATGATCGCCCTGCAAAGACGGCGCCCAAAAGTTTTCGGTGTCGCCTTTTACAAAAGGCGACGATTTGGGCGACTTTCTAAAAGTCGCAGTCGAAGCAAAGACAATTTGCGCCGCTTTCTAAAAGCGGCAGTTAGAGGTGGTTCCGGTTAGGGGATTTGTAACACTTGGCCGGCGCGGAGGCGGCGGGCGTCGGAGATGTTGTTGGCGCGCATCAGGGCGCTGACGGTCACTCCATAGCGGCGGGCGATCGACCCCAAAACGTCGTTGCGCTGTACCTTATAGGTTGTTCCTGAGGAGGAGGCTGCTGTCAGGTTGCGCGGCGCACGATTCGGGTCGAAGTTGTCCGGGTCGATATAGGGTTTCAGGTAAACCGAGTCTTTGGCCTGAATTTCAGGCTCTTTCTCCACATATTCGCCGACAGATTCTACCGGCAACACCAGCGAATAGGCCTTGTCGGTCGCCGGAACAATATCCAATTTATACTGCGGATTGAGCCTGCGCAACAGCTCGGTCGGCAACTCCATCGTGGAGGCAATTTGGTCAAAATGAAGCATCCGGCGCACCGTGATCGTGTCGGTCGATAGGGGTTGGGCGGGCAATTGCGGCTCGATGCCGTGGGCGCGATGGAAGGTGTAAGCGTAGGTGGCGGCGATGAAGCTGGGCACATAGCCCCGCGTCTCCCGAGGCAGGTAATCGTATATATCCCAATAGGTCTGAGCGTTAGGCGCACGACGCAACGCCTTGTTCACGTTGCCGGGGCCGCAGTTGTAGGCGGCGATGGCCAGCGTCCAATCGTTGTAAATGTCGTAGAGCTGTTTGAGGTAGGCACACGCCGCCCGGGTCGAGGCCACGGGATCCATCCGCTGGTCGATGAACGAATTGACCTCCAAGCCCATATTTTTCCCCGTTCGCAACATAAATTGCCACATCCCGGCCGCTCCCGCTCGGGAAATGGCCGTCGGCTGAAGGGCCGATTCGATCATCGGCAGAATCTTCAACTCATAAGGCAACCCTTGTCGATCCAACTCCTCTTCGATCAGCGGGAAATAGTATTGCGCCAGCCCGATCATCTGTTGCATCTGTCCTTTCAGGCGACCGGTGTAAGCCACGATGTAGCGTTTAACTATGTCGTTGTAAGGCAGTTGAATGACCGAGGCGATCATCCGCAGGCGCGCCTGATAGACCGAATCGGGAAGTTGGTCGGGACTGACCATCAGCGAATCATCGGCAAAATCCAACTCGATGAAATCGTGCAGGTACCGCTCGTAAGCCTCCTGCCGGTTGTCGTCGTACCACATCGCGAGCAGGGAGTCATACCGCTGGGCGGCATCCCCCCAACTGCTTTCGGCCGGAGCTTCCGCAGGGTGTGCGGCAGAGGCCGGAAGCCCTAAAATGACCCCGAGCAAAACCACTAAAAGGATATATCGTTTTTTCATCTCCGTGCGCATTAAAAAGCAAGTTTCATGGAAAGCCCCACCCCCGGATACCCCGAGCTGTTTTTCGCGGCATAGAAGCGGCTCATGTCCATCAGGGTCGGTTCGACCCGCATGGTGAGGTCGTCGCTCACGTCAAAATTTTTGAGGTACGCATCGACATGGGCCTCGATGACGCTCAGCAGGTAAACGCCGCCCGTCAGGATGATACACAGGTCGCGGTTGCGCCGGTATTGGGAGCGCATCCGGGCGATATCCTCCTTCGACGGGGGATTGTTCCAATTCTGAAACTCGTTGTTGGGATAGGTTTTATGGGCCGCACGCATCCGCTGAAAGCCCCGGTTGTTCCAGTCGATCAGGTAGCCCATCGTGGCAAAAGTGCCGATGACAATGGGCACCTTCCAATAGCTTTTGTTATAGAGTTGCCCCGCTCCGGGGAACATCATGGCCAGCGTCGTCGCCTTTTTGACCGTGGTGGTCGGATGGGGGTGGTTCAGCACGCCGTCGGCCAAAAAGTAGAGGTAGGTGAAGGCCGCCCCGGCAAAATAAACCGTGCGCTGGGTGTTGTATTTAATCATTTGGGTGCGCACCGGGTCGACCTGCTCGTGGAGAAACTGCTCGCGGTAAGCAAGACCCGCCTCGTTGCTGATGGCGTAATATTCGGCCTGCAAAAAGTCGTACTGCCGCTTGTACTGCTGAAATTTTTGGTTGGCGTTGACAGTCAGGTAGGTCAGTGCGCCGACACTGCCGTAAAGGATGGGAATTTTCAGGTATTGGTTGTTGTAGAGCTGGGCAAAACCGGGAACGGCAACAGAAATGGCCGAGACCCGTGAAATGGGCATCGTGTCCCGAAACAGGGGCGATTGCAGGTGCGGAAGCTCCTGTCGGGCGACGCTCTCTTGCCGCTGAACGACCCCGCCGGAGACACGTTGGGGGGTGGAGCTGACCACCTCCTGCCCGCAGACAGCCGTTGTTGCCAAGCAGAGCAACACCGATAGAAAACAACGATATAGAGTTCCTCTTAAGGGCATAAATTAGAGACGATCCATTTTATCGAAAAATGCCTGTATCTCCTCGTCGGAGCGGAAGCCGATCACGATTTTTCCGCCGCCGTCGGCCCCTTTGCGGATGGTAATATCGGGCGTAAAGAGGCGTTCCAACTGTTCGACCAGCCGGGTGTATATCTCGGGAAACTCTTCGTCCGAACGCTTTGGCTTTTTGACTCCGGCGGGTTCGGAGAGCCGCTGTACCAACTCTTCGGTCTGGCGCACCGAAAGGTGGTTTTTGATCACTTTTTTTAGCAGGGCGAACTGGTCCGCTTCTGATTCGACCGCCACCAAGGCACGGGCGTGACCCATGGAGATCAGCTCTTCGCGCACGGCCAATTGTATTTTGGCAGGCAAGTTCAACAGGCGCAGGTAGTTGGCCACGGTCGACCGCTTCTTCCCCACCCGATCGGCCAGGGCTTCCTGGGTCAGGCCACACTCATCGACCAAGCGTTGGAGGCTCAGGGCAATATCGACCGCGTTCAGGTCTTGCCGCTGGATGTTCTCGACCAGCGCCATTTCCAACAGGGTTTGGTCGTCGACCTCGCGCACATAGACCGGCACCGAGGTCAGCCCGGCGAGCTTGGCCGCCCGAAAGCGGCGTTCACCGCTGATGATGAAGTAGGTGCCGTCGGCCTCTTTTTTGACCGTCAACGGCTGAATCACGCCCAGCGTCCGGATCGAATCGGCCAACTCTTCAAGAGCCTCGTCGTTGAACATTGTGCGAGGCTGATTGGGATTCGGGGTGATCTTCGACAACTCCACCTCGTCCATCAGCGCATGTTTTCTGTTTTTTCCGGGCAGGTCGACCTGTTCGATCTCGAAGATCGCTTCTAAACCCCGCCCCAATCCTTTGCTGTTTTTCATGCCTTATGCCCTCTGTGGCACTAACTATTATTGCGTAAAAACTCTTTCGATAAATGGAGGTAATTGGTCGCCCCGGACGAAGCCGCATCGTGCAACAAGACCGGTTTGCCATAGCTCGGGGCCTCGCTCAGCCGGGTGTTGCGGGGGATAACCGTCTCGAAAACCAAGTGACCGAAATGACGGCGCACCTCTTCGACCACCTGATTGGCCAGCCGCAGGCGCGAGTCGTACATGGTCATCAAAAAGCCCTCGATCTCGATCTCGGGATTGAGCTGGCTTTCGGTCATTTTAATGGTATGGAGAATTTTGCCCAAGCCCTCCAAAGCCAAATATTCGCACTGCACGGGAATAATCACGCTGTCCGAAGCGACCAACGCATTGAGCGTCAACAGCCCCAACGAGGGCGAGCAGTCGATAAAGATATAGTCGAAATCGTCCTTGACCTCGGCCAGCACCTCTTTCAGGCGAAACTGACTGCGCTCCATGCTCCGCAGATCCTCCTCGGCGGCCACCAAGTGGATGCTCGACGGAATCAGGTAAAGGTTCGGCAATTCGGCACTCTGCTGGATCGACTCCCGTGCCGTGGCCTGACCGACCAGACAGGAGTAGGTGTTGCGGTCGTTGCTCTCGAAGCCCAAGCCCGAGGTGGCATTGGCCTGCGGATCGGCATCGACAATCAGCACCCGCTGTTCCAACACAGCCAACCCGGCGGCCAAGTTGATAGCCGTCGTGGTCTTGCCCACGCCCCCCTTTTGGTTGGCAAACGAAACGATTTTTCCCATAATATATCCTTTCAAGAATGAGCAAATATACAGCAAATCCCGTTGATAAAAAACAGGAGTGTGGGTTAAGGTTGAAAAACAGAATATTTTTGAAGCATCCTGAAAAAAACACCCTTTTTTTTGGATAACGTAGCCATAAAAAACGTACCTTTGCGCCATCGTTTTTACTGTGAAAACATTAACAATACTAACAATACACTTAATATGTCGAACACTATCCGCCTGAAAAAGGGCCTCGACATCTCCCTCGAAGGAGGCGCGCCGTACAACACGGCGACTTTGCCTGCCGCCGACAGTTACGCCGTCAGACCCGACGATTTCAAGGGTTTTACGCCGAAACTGTTGGTTCAACCCGGGGATGAGGTCAAAGCCGGATCGCCCTTGCTCTTCGACAAATACCACCCGGAGATTTTGATCACCTCTCCGGTCAGCGGTACGGTCGGGGCAGTGAACCGGGGCGAAAAACGGAAGATTTTAGAGGTCGTCGTGCTTCCCGACGGGAAAAATGAATTTTTGGACTTCAGCCTTCCCGCTTCGGGGGGGATGAGCCGTCAGCAGACCCTCGATGCGATCCTGCAAGCCGGTCTCTGGCCGATGTTGGTTCAGCGTCCGTATGGGATTATGGCCGACCCGGCCGCTCTGCCGAAGGCGATTTTTGTCTCGGGATTCGATTCGTCGCCCTTGGCTCCGGACATGGATTATGTTCTGCGCGGGGACGAGGAGAACCTCAACGCCGGGATCGAAGCACTGAAAAAGCTGACACCGGGCGGCGTTCATTTGGGGCTTCGCGCCGAGGGCGATTCGAGCCTGTTGGGCAAAACGCTCAACTTCCTCGACCGGGGGACGACCGCCCCGAAACTGCGGATCGACCAAGCTCCGCGCATCATCAAAAACCTCAAGGGGGCGCAAAAGACGTGGTTCGAAGGGCCTCACCCGGCGGGCAACGTGGGCGTTCAGATTCACCACATCGCTCCTATTAATAGAGGGGAGACGGTGTGGACGATCGACATCCAACACTTGGCCATCCTCGGTCGCTTCTTCCGCACCGGGCGGGTCGATATGACCAAAACCATCGCCCTGACCGGCACCGGCCTCAAGAATGCCTATTATACCAAGACGATCTCCGGGGCCAACGTGCGGAGCCTGTTGGCGGGTAACCTCGTCGACAACGGAGCCGATCACCGGATCATCAGCGGCAACGTGCTTTCGGGCACGAAAATCTCGCAGGAGGGTTTCTTGGGCTTTTTCAGCAACCAAATTACGGTGATCCCCGAGGGCAACCACTATGAATTTATCGGCTGGATTCTGCCGCGCTTCAACAAATTCTCGGTATCAAAAACCTATTTCTCGTGGTTGATGCCGTGGAAAAGCTACAATTTGGACACCAACCTGAACGGAGGGCGGCGCGCCTTTATCTTCAACGGGATTTACGACAAATACCTCCCCATGGACATCTATCCGGTCTACCTGATGAAGGCGATCATCGCCGGTGACCTCGACAAGATGGAGAACCTCGGGATTTACGAGGTAATCGAAGAGGACATCGCCCTATGCGAATTTGTCGACCCGTCGAAAACCGAAATGCAGGCGATCCTGCGTGGGGGGATCGAACAAATGATAAAAGAACTGAGTTAAACCCGCCGAACGATCAAGAGCATGAAATCATTACGTAAATACATTGACAAAATCAAGCCGAATTTCGAGAAGGGCGGAAAATTCCCGTGGCTTCAATCGACATTCGACGGGTTTGAGACCTTTCTGTTCGTGCCCAACACGGTGACCAGCAAGGGATCGCACATCCGCGACGCGGCCGATAGCAAACGGCTGATGTTTGTGGTGGTGGTGGCACTGATCCCGGCCCTGCTGTTCGGGATGTTCAACGTGGGTCTGCAACATTTCCGCGCCCTGGGCGAGATCACAACGGCAACCCCCTATTCGCTGGAGCTGATTTGGGGCTGTTTTTGGTTCGGGCTGTTGAAGGTACTCCCTTTAATTTTGGTGTCGTACATCGTCGGGCTGGGCATTGAGTTTATCTTCGCTCAAATTCGCGGCCACGAGATCAACGAAGGGTATTTGGTGACCGGGATGCTGATTCCGCTCATTATGCCGGTCGACGTGCCGCTGTGGATGGTCGCTGTGGCCGTGGTCTTCTCCGTGATTATCGGCAAGGAGGTCTTCGGTGGCACGGGGATGAACATCTTCAACCCGGCTCTGTTGGCGCGCGCCTTTGTCTTCTTCGCCTATACACCTTATATATCGGGCGAAAAAGTTTGGGTGGCCGGCATGACCAAAGGCGAGGGCATTGTCGACTCCTTCTCCGGAGCCACTCCGCTGGGCGACATCACCAACGCATTGGCCGACGGCGCTTCGCAAGTCACTTGGAGCAACGGCACGAACGTCTGTGACTGGATCATCGGGACAATCCCCGGCTCGATCGGCGAAACCTCGGTGATCGCCATCCTCTTGGGAGCCGCCATTCTGCTCTTTACCGGTGTGGCCAGCTGGCGCATCATGTTGGCCTCGCTGATCGGAGCCGGTGGCCTCGGGTTGATCTTCAACGCGATCGGTGCCAATGTGGCCATGCAGGTTCCCTTCTGGCAACACTTCCTGTTGGGTGGCTTTCTGTTCGGCACGGTCTTCATGGCCACCGACCCGGTGACCTCGGCGCAGACCGACACGGGCAAGTGGATCTATGGGATTCTGATTGGTGCGATGACCGTCCTCATTCGGGTGGTCAACCCCGGATACCCCGAAGGCATGATGCTTTCGATCCTGCTGATGAACGCGCTGGCTCCGCTGATCGACCACTATGTGGTTCAGGGCAACATCCGGCGCAGAAACAAACGCCTCGATCCATTAACCGCTAACCATTAGGAGGATTCCAGAGCTATGAATACAAGCAGTAACAGCTACACAGTGATATACGCGGCGGTGATGGTCGTCGTTGTGGCCATCATCCTCTCCTTTGCGGCACTCAGCCTGAAAGGGCGGCAGGATGCCAATGTGCGGGTTGAGAAGATGGGCGACATCCTCGGCTCGATCGGTCAAGGCCAAGAGGCCGAGGCAGAGAAGGACAAAAACGCCTATATCGAAGAGCAATACGCCAAATACATCGTGAGTTCCTATACGGTCAACGCCGCAGGGCAGGTGACCGAAGGCACCGATCCGTTTGCCATTGCCCTCGACATGAAAGCCGAGTACGAAAAACCCGAAGCCGAGCGCAACCTGCCGATTTTCGAGGCGCGCATGGACGACGGGGCAACCTATTACATCATCCCGGTCTATGGGTCGGGGTTGTGGGGACCGATTTGGGGCAACGTGGCTTTGGAGGACGACTTCAACACCATCTATGGGGTAACCTTTGGCCACAAGGGCGAAACCCCAGGGTTGGGTGCTGAGATCGCCAAACCGGTCTACACCGACCAATTCAAGGGCAAACAAATCTACGTCGGAGCTGAGTTGGTCTCCATTGCGGTGACCAAAGGGGCCGGTTCTTCGGCCGGAAACCCCCACGCGGTCGATGCCGTTTCGGGCGGCACGATCACCAGCCGGGGGGTAGAGAGTATGCTCAAAACCGATTTTGCCGGGTACGAAGCCTATTTCAATCGGATGCGCGCGCAAGAGAACACTCCGGTCGCACAAGTTGAACCTGTAAACGAAACGAGCCATGAGTAAAGAGAGAGAACCTATTTTCGGGGCGAAGAACATGAAAGTCCTGCTCGGCTCGTTAGGAGCAAACAACCCGGTGACGGTTCAGATTTTGGGGATTTGCTCCGCGCTGGCCGTGACGGCCAAATTGCAACCGGCCATTGTGATGGCTCTCTCGGTGACCGCCGTGACTGCTGTCTCGAACCTAATCATCTCCCTGTTGCGCAAGACCATTCCCGATCGCATCCGCATCATCGTCCAGCTGGTCGTGATTGCCGCGCTGGTGATCGTGGTCGACCAAATCCTGAAGGCCTATGTCTATGAGGTGAGCAAACAGCTCTCGGTCTTCGTGGGGCTGATTATCACCAACTGCATCCTCATGGGCCGCTTGGAGGCCTTTGCCATGGCCAACAAACCGTGGCCCTCGTTCTTGGACGGGATCGGCAACGGGCTGGGCTATGGCCTGATTTTGGTCATCCTCGGCTTTTTCCGCGAGCTGTTGGGCAACGGCACCCTGTTTAACATCCAGATCATCCCCGAGTCGTGGTACATTGCCAACGGTGGCTTTTACAGCAACAACGGGCTGATGCTCCTGCCGCCCATGGCACTGATCGGCGTGGGGATCATCATTTGGGTGGTCAACTCGCGCAAATCAAAGAAAGCATAACCGAATAAGTAAGAGAGAACGATGGAAAATATTTTAAGCATATTTGTCAAGTCGATTTTTATCGACAACATGGTCTTCGCCTTCTTCTTCGGTATGTGTTCGTACATCGCCGTATCGAAGACGGTCAAAACGGCCATGGGGCTGGGCATCGCCGTCACCTTTGTGATGCTCATTACCGTGCCGGTCAACTACTTGCTCAACGAGTATATCCTCTCGCCCGGCGCGCTGGTGTGGCTTTCGCCGGAGTATGCCGACGTAGACCTGAGCTTTTTGAGCTTCATCATCTTCATCGCCGTGATCGCCTCGATCGTACAGTTGGTCGAGATGATCGTCGAACGCTTCGCCCCCGCCCTCTACAACCAATTGGGGATATTCCTGCCGCTGATCGCCGTCAACTGCGCCATCATGGGGGGGTCGCTCTTCATGCAGGAACGCGACTATGCCAACATCGGCGAGGTGACCGCTTATGCGTTCGGCTCGGGCATCGGCTGGTTGCTGGCGATCATCGCCATGGCGGCCATCCGCGAGAAGATCGAATATTCGCAGGTGCCCCAACCGCTCAAGGGCGTGGGGATTACCTTTATCATCACCGGACTGATGGGGATCGCCTTCATGTCGTTCATGGGTATCCAGTTATAATTTAAAGAGAACTGTAAGAAAATGGGACCATCAATAATCATAGCTGTTGCCGTCTTTCTGGTCGTAATCCTCATCTTGGTAGCGGTGTTGCTGCTGGCCAAGAGCAAGCTGATCCCTTCGGGCGACGTGACCATCGACATCAACGACGGCGAAAAAACCTTTACCGCCGGTCAAGGCTCCTCGCTGCTGACCACGCTGAGCAACGAGGGCATCTTTCTCCCCTCGGCCTGCGGCGGGAGCGGCTCCTGCGGGATGTGTAAATGCCAAGTACTGGAGGGCGGCGGAGAGATTCTGCCGACCGAAGTCAACTTCTTTACCCGCAAGGAACAGGCCGATAAATGGCGTTTGGGGTGTCAGGTCAAGGTCAAAGGCGACCTGAAAATCCACGTGCCCGAAGAGGTTTTGGGCGTGAAGAAATGGGAGTGCGAGGTGGTGTCGAACCACAACGTGGCAACCTTCATCAAAGAATTTGTCGTTAAACTGCCCGAGGGCGAAAACCTCAAATTCCGTTCGGGGGGGTACATTCAGATCGACGTGCCCAAGTACGAAGGGGTGAAATTCTCCGATTTCGACGTCGAAGACGAATACAAAGAGGACTGGAACAACATGAAAATGTGGGGTTTGGTGACCAACAACCCCGAACCCACCTTCCGCGCCTACTCCATGGCCAACCACCCGGCCGAAGGCAATATCATCATGCTGAACATCCGCATCGCCACCCCGCCGTGGGATCGCGCCGCCGGCACGTTCATGAACGTCAACCCGGGGATCTGCTCCTCGTACATCTACTCGCTCAAACCGGGCGATAAGGTCACTATCTCAGGCCCTTACGGCGAGTTCTTTGTCAAAGACACGCCGAACGAAAAGATGTTTATCGGCGGGGGTGCCGGTATGGCACCGATGCGTTCGCACATCTTCCACCTCTTCCACACCGAAAA
>JAISHQ010000025.1 GCA_031262465.1 Rikenellaceae bacterium | reverse complement strand
GTCGGCCCCTTTTCCAGCTTCGATCCTTGACTTACCCCGGTAAGCCATCGGCTCGAACCCGAAAAATTGCCTCGACGATAGCCTCGAAAAATGAATCACTAATTTTCCTCCATTACTTAAAAATTTTCTATTCAAAGTCGGTTTTCTCGCGCCACTCTTTCTTTTTGCGGGAATAAATCTTAACTTTGCTCCCTTAAAAAGTTGTGTAAAATACCAAAAAAACGGTAGTTCACTGTTCCTTATTTTCGATGTCCAATCGGTTGAAAAACAGTTTTTTGATGCTGAAGTTTTCCGTTTTGGCGTTGTAAAGATAGCAAAAAGGAAGCCGAGGGTGTCGAAAACGATCGCTTTTTTTGCACCGCTCGGCCGAAAAACAGGGACGAAACGCCGGATTTGAAAGACAGAATAACGCTTATGAAACCTCTTCGCAGCAATACATCGACACAAGGCCGCAAAATGGCCGGTGCGCGCAGTCTGTGGCGCGCCAACGGTATGAAAGAGAGTCAGTTCGGCAAGCCGGTGATCGCCATTGTCAATTCGTTCACCCAATTTGTTCCCGGCCACGTACACCTGCACGAGATAGGCCAGCAGGTCAAAGCGTGGATCGAAGAACAGGGGTGCTTTGCCGCTGAATTTAACACGATTGCCATTGACGACGGCATCGCCATGGGCCACGAGGGGATGCTTTACTCCCTGCCTTCGCGCGATTTGATTGCCGATAGCGTAGAATATATGTGCAACGCCCATCAGGTCGACGGGATGGTCTGCATCTCGAATTGCGACAAAATCACACCGGGGATGCTGATGGCCGCCATGCGGTTGAATATCCCGGCGGTCTTCGTTTCCGGTGGCCCGATGGAGGCCGGAATCATGGGAGGACGAGGCTATGACCTGATCGACGTGATGGTCAAAGGGGCCGACGAGTCGGTTTCGGACAGCGATTTGGAACAGTTGGAACAAATTGCCTGCCCGACCTGTGGCTCGTGCTCGGGGATGTTTACGGCCAATTCGATGAACTGCCTGACCGAGGCTTTGGGGCTTTCCCTGCCCGGCAACGGAACCTTGCTCGCCTCGCACAAATTGCGCGAAGAGCTTTTCCGCGAGGCCGCCCGGCTGATTGTCAACAACTGCAACGAATACTATTTCAACGACAACGAGAGCGTCCTGCCCCGTTCAATTGCCACCAAAGCGGCTTTTGAAAACGCCATGACCTTAGACATCGCCATGGGCGGGTCGACCAACACGGTGCTTCACCTCTTGGCCGTGGCCAGCGAGGCCGGGGTCGACTTTACAATGGCCGACATCGACCGCCTCTCGCGGCGGGTGCCGGTGCTCTGCAAGCTCGCGCCGAACTATGCCAAATACCACATCGAGGACGTAAACCACGCCGGAGGAATCCTCTCGATCCTCGGCCAATTGGCTAAAGCCAACTTGTTGGATACCACCGCGCCGCGTGTCGATCACGAATCGTTGGCCGAGGCCATTGCTTTGAACGACATCAGCTCGCCCACGGCCACGGCGGAGGCTCAAAAACGGGCGTTGGCCGCCCCCGGACGGCGTTTTAACAATACGATGGCCTCGCAAGAAAATTATTACGACGCGCCGGACACCGACCGCTCGGCGGGGTGTATTCGCGATGTAGAACATGCTTATTCTCAGGACGGTGGCTTGGCCGTGTTGTTCGGCAACATCGCCCAGTGTGGCTGTATCGTGAAGACCGCTGGGGTCGACGATTCGATCCTTCACTTTGAGGGCAAAGCCCGCGTCTTCGAGTCGCAGGAACAGGCCGCCGCCGGGATTTTGGGCGGCAAGGTCGAGGCCGGGGATGTGGTGATTATCCGTTACGAAGGCCCTCGCGGAGGTCCGGGGATGCAGGAGATGCTCTATCCGACCTCTTATTTGAAGACTGTCAAATTGGACAAGGCCTGCGCGCTCTTGACCGACGGGCGTTTTTCCGGCGGTACATCGGGCTTGTCGATCGGCCACGTCTCGCCCGAGGCGGCGGCTGGTGGCAACATCGCGCTGGTTCGGGACGGAGACCCGATCACCATTGATATTCCTCACCGAACCATTCGCGTGGAGGTAAGCGACGAAGAGTTACAAAAACGGAGAGCGGCCGTCGTCGCCTTCCGGCCGGAGAACCGCGTTCGAGTCATCTCGCGCGCCCTTCAGGCGTATGCCGCAATGGTATCGTCTGCCGACAAAGGCGGGGTGCGCGTTTTAAATGACCAACAGTAATTCTCTTTTTTTGTTAAATTGAACCATTTATTATGATACAAAATAAAACCGTTAGCGGTGCCGATGCGCTGATGCTGTCCCTGTTAGAGGAGGGGGTTGATACCCTTTTCGGCTATCCGGGGGGGCAGATTATCAACGTTTTCGACTCGCTCTACAAATTCAGCGACCGCCTGCACCACATCTTGACCCGCCACGAACAAGGGGCCGTTCACGCCGCGCAGGGCTATTCCCGTGCCACAGGCCGGGTGGGGGTATGTGTGGTGACTTCGGGGCCGGGGGCGACCAACCTCATCACGGGGATTGCCGATGCCATGATCGACTCGACCCCGCTGGTCTGCATCACCGGTCAAGTTCCGACCACCCTCTTGGGGAGCGATGCCTTTCAGGAGGCCGACATTATTTCGATGACCATGCCGGTCACCAAGTGGAGCTATCAGGTCACGGAGGCTTCGGAGATTCCGACAGCTATTGCCAAGGCCTTTTTCATCGCCCGCACGGGTCGTCCGGGGCCGGTGTTGGTCGATATACCCAAAAATGCGCAGATTGGGCAGACCGACTTTCATTACACGCCCTGCCAATACATCCGCAGTTATACGGTGCGCCCGGCGATCGACCCCGCGCTCATCGAGGAGGCCGCCCAAGCAATCAACGCCGCCGAGCGTCCGCTGATCCTGTTAGGGCAGGGGGTCAAGCTCTCCGGTGCCGAACAAAAATTGATTGAGCTGGCCGAGAAGGCCGGTATTCCGGTGGCCTCGACCCTGATGGGGCTTTCGGCCATGCCGTCCGATCACCCCCTGTATGTGGGGATGGTGGGGATGCACGGCAACATCGGCCCGAATGTGCTGACGCAGGAAACCGACCTGCTGATTGCCGTGGGGATGCGTTTTAGCGACCGAATCACCGGCGATTTGAAGGTCTATGCCTCGCAGGCCAAGGTGATCCACATCGACATCGACAAATCGGAGATCGGCAAGAACGTCAAGACCGACATCGGCATCCACGCCGACGTGTCGGACGCGCTCGACGCGCTGATGCCGCTGGTGCACTATGTCGACCGCAGTGCGTGGATCGCGCGATTCGGCGAAAAATACAGTTTTGAATACAAGCAGGTGATCGACCCGCTGATCCACCCGAGCCAAACCGAAATGACAATGGGCGAGGTGGTTACCGCCGTGACCGACTACACCGACGCGGGTGCGGTGGTGGTGACCGACGTGGGTCAACAGCAGATGATGGCCGCGCGGTATTCCCACTTTCGGAAAACCCGCAGTTTCATCACCTCGGGCGGTCTGGGGACGATGGGCTACGGCCTGCCGGCGGCCATTGGGGCCAAGATCGGGGTGCCCGAGAGGCAGGTGGTGCTCTTCGTAGGCGACGGTGGCTTCCAAATGACCTTGCAGGAGTTGGGGACCATCATGCAGGAAAACGCTGGGGTGAAAATGGTGATCCTCAATAACGGCTATTTGGGCATGGTGCGCCAATGGCAACAGCTCTTCTTCGAGCGGCGTTATTCGAACACCGAGCTGATGAATCCCGACTTTGTCACCTTGGCTTCGGCATACGGCATTGCCGGGCGTTCGATTGCCTCGCGGGGCGAACTCTCCGAGGCGATCGCCGAAATGTTTGCCGACGATGCGCCCTACCTGTTGGAGGTACGGGTCAACCGCGAGGGCAATGTCTTCCCGATGATCCCCGCCGGAGCACCCGTGTCGGGCGTTATTTTCAATGAATAAAGCGAACGAAGACCATGGAAAAAAGCAATAGAGAGTACGTCATATCCATCTTTAGCGAGAATCAAGCCGGGGTGCTGAACCGGGTGACTTCGGTCTTTTTACGCCGCAAGATCAACATCGAGAGCCTGAAGGTCTCCGAAACCTCGATCAAGGGGATCAGTATGTTTACCATCGTGGCCAACACGACCGCGGAGGTGGTGCCCCTGTTGGTTGATCAGATCGAGAAGATCGTCGATGTAATCCGCGCCGAATACCACACAGCCGATGAGCTGATTACGCAGGAAATTGCCCTGTACAAGATCGACTCGGCGATCCTGCGCAACGGCGGGTTGGAGACGATCCTGAGTAAATACGGCGCGCGCGTGGTCGAGGCCAACCGGGAATATACGGTGGTCGAAATGACCGGCTTTAAAAAAGATACAGAGGCGCTGAAGAGCGAATTGGAAGAGCGCGGCCTGCTCATGCAATACACCCGCTCGGGCACCATTGCCCTCTACCGCGACTCGTTGGAGGATACCTTGCGGCAATTGGGCGAAAACGCCTCAGAGGCGGTGGGTTAAGTTAAAAAAACGAAAAACAACACATAACATTCAACAATTAAAGACAAAAAAATGGCAAAATTAAATTTTGGCGGCGTTGAAGAAAACGTAGTAACACGGGAAGAATTTCCGTTGAGCAAAGCCCTTGAGGTACTGAAAGATGAAACGATCGCCGTGATCGGATACGGCGTGCAAGGCCCCGGCCAGTCGATGAACCTGCGCGACAACGGGTTCAACGTGATCGTCGGCCAACGCAAAGACTCCAAGACGTGGGACAAGGCGATTGCCGACGGGTGGGTTCCCGGCGAAACGCTTTTTGAAATCGAAGAGGCTTGCGAGCGGGCAACCATTATTCAATACCTGCTTTCGGACGCGGCACAGATCGCCGTTTGGCCGCAGATCAAAAAATACCTCACCCCGGGCAAGGCACTCTACTTCTCGCACGGCTTCGGTATCACTTATAAAGAACGCACGGGCATCATTCCCCCGGCCGATGTCGACGTGATCCTCGTGGCCCCGAAAGGTTCGGGTACCTCGTTGCGCCGCTTGTTCCTCGAAGGACGCGGGCTGAACTCCAGCTACGCCATTTTCCAGGATGCCACCGGTCGCGCTTTCGAGCGGGTAATCGCTTTGGGCATCGGCGTGGGTTCGGGTTACCTCTTTGAAACCGATTTCCGCCGCGAGGTTTATTCTGACCTGACGGGCGAACGCGGCACGCTGATGGGTGCCATTCAGGGTATCTTTGCCGCTCAGTACCAAGTGCTTCGCGACAACGGACACTCTCCCTCGGAAGCCTTCAACGAAAGCATCGAAGAGCTGACCCAGTCGCTGATGCCGTTGGTGGCTGAAAACGGGATGGATTGGATGTACGCCAACTGCTCGACCACCGCACAACGTGGCGCGCTGGATTGGTGGAAACCCTTCCGCGATGCGACGCTTCCGGTCTTCCAAAAGCTCTACGACGAAGTGGCCTGCGGCAACGAGGCTCAACGCTCGATCGACACCAACAGCAAGCCGGACTACCGCGCAGGCTTGGATGCCGAGCTGAAGGATTTGCGCGAAAGCGAAATGTGGCAAGCCGGTGCAACCGTTCGCAGTTTGCGTCCGGAACGCAATAAGGATTAAGGACTTTTGAATGTTCCTTTATAATAAGGACAGGCCGGAAACATTTCCGGCCTGTCTTTTTTTTTTTGGATCAAACCTGCCACCCCGCCCTTACGGGCACCCCTCGTTACCTCCCTTCGCTTTTCGGCACCGCCCTGCGGGCGACTTGCCTGCTTCGGTCGGTGAGATAGTTCCAGAAGGAGGGGACTCAGGAGGAAAGACGAGAGACTGAAGACGAAAGACGAGAGACAAAAAATCTCCTCCTTCGGAGAAGGAGGAGTACCCGAGCCTTTGGCGAGGGGGAGGTGGTAGGTCTTTTCGTCTCTCGTCTCTCGTCTTTTTTGCACTGACCCGGAAATTTTGTACCTTTATGGCTTTCAAAAGCTACTTATGTCATTTCGTGGATAGAACAACAATGAATATAAATATGGAATACTATATTTGTGAAAACGGCGACCGGATGCCCCTGTTGGGGCTTGGGACTTGGCAGTCGGAGCCGGAAAAGCTCTATGAGGCAGTTTTGACCGCCGTGCGAGCCGGGTACCGCCACATCGACTGCGCTTATGTCTACCAAAACGAAGAGGCGGTTGGCCGGGCACTAAAATACCTGATCGACAACGGCGAGGTGCGGCGCGAGGAGCTTTGGATCACCTCCAAGCTGTGGAACTCCTTCCACCGCCGCGAGCAGGTGATCCCCGCCCTGAGGCATACGCTGGCGAGCCTGCAATTGGATTACCTCGATATGTATTTGGTTCACTGGCCGTTGGTTTTTTGTGAGGGGGTGATGTTTCCGCAGTCGGTGGCCGATTTGGTTTCGCTGTCCGAAATTCCAATTGCCCAAACGTGGAGCGGGATGGAAGAAGCTCACCGCGAGAAGCTGACCCGCCACATCGGTGTGTCGAATTTCAGCATCAAAAAGCTCAAAGAGCTGTTGGCCACTTGCGCGGTTCGCCCGGAGAACAACCAAATCGAGCTGAATCCCTACCTGCAACAGCCCGCGCTGGTCGACTATTGCTTGGCCGAAAACATCGCCGTGACGGCCTTTTCGCCGTTGGGCAAGGGCGATCAGGCCTTTAAGGATGGGCTGAACCTCTACCGCGACCCGGTGATTGTGCGCACGGCTCAGGAACAACACGCCACCCCGGCGCAGGTGCTCCTGCGGTGGGCGATCCAAAAGGGCATCGCGGTGATACCCAAATCGGTCACTCCCTCGCGGATTCGCGAAAATTTCGAGGCGGTGAATCTCGTGCTGACCACCGACCAAATGGCCGCCATCGACCGCTTGGATCGCCACCACCGGATGTCCGGCGGATGGAACTACGGCGGAGAGTTTACGCTGGCCAACCTCTGGGACGAATAGGGGCAAAAGAGGACTATGCAACAACAACAACAACAAGAGTTATTAAAACGACTTCGGGAGCAGGCTCCTTACCGGGAGTTGATCCGGGCGATCGGGCGGAGCCGAACCATTGAACTGCGCGGGACGGCCGGTTCAGCGACGGCGTTGTGTTGCGCCAATGTCGCCTTGGAGGTGGGTGGCATCCACTTGGTGATTGCCGACGATCGGGACGAGGCGGCCTATTGTTACAACGACCTCTACGCTTTTCTCGACCCCGAGCGGGTCTTTTTCTTCCCGACGGCCTACAAACGCTCCATCGAGTATAATAAGGAAGACCCCTCGGGCGCGGTACAGCGGAGCACGGTGCTCAATGCGCTTAAAAACCACCGCGAGGGCTATTTGGTGGTCTGCACCTACCCCGAGGCGATCCTTGAAAAGGTGGTCACCGCCCGCCGTCTGCGCGAAAATACGCTCAAAATCTCGCAAGGCGAGCGGTTGCCGATTGCCTTTATCGCCGAGGTGTTGCAAAAATACGACTTTGAGAAGGTCGATTTCGTCTATGAGCCGGGGCAATACTCCGTGCGCGGGGGGATCATCGACATTTTTTCCTACGCCGACAACAAACCCTATCGGTTGGACTTTTTCGACGACGAGATCGAGTCGATCCGGCAGTTCGACATCGGCACCCAGCTCTCGGTGGGTACGGTCAGTGCGCTGGAAATCCTGCCCGACACCAAAAATGCGGCTTCGGGCAGTGAGGTCGAATCGCTGATGGCCTTTGCGGGCGAGGCCCTGCTATGGGTTGCCGATTACGAATACACGCTCAAGCGATTTGCCGACATTCGGGTCAAACTCCTCCACGAAATGGCCGAGCGGGGCGAGGAGCTTGAGAGCATCGACCGGCGGATCATCACCCGGGCAGGCTTTGTCGAGGACACCCGCGACAACCGGCTGATTACCATCAAATCGACCTCCCGCGAGCGGCGGCCGGACGAGACAGTGACCTTCTCTCAGGCTCCGCAACCGGCCTTCAATAAAAATTTCGAGGTGCTGGCCGACAACATCCGCCAGGCCTCCGGCGAGGGTTATACGACCTATATCCTGTCGGAGAACAAGGCGCAGATCGAACGGTTGGAGAACATCTTTTCGAGCACAAAATCGGCCTCAGGAGTTCGTTTCGAGCCGCTTTCGCTGACCCTCCACGCCGGTTTTACCGACCACGCGATCCGTGCCAACTTCTACACCGACCACCAAATCTTCGACCGTTTTCACCGGTACACCCTCCACAAGGAGATCGACCGGAGCGAAGCCCTGACCATTCAGGAACTTAACTCGCTGAAGGTCGGTGATTATGTCACCCACATCGACCACGGGGTGGGGCGTTATGGCGGGTTGGTGCGCACCCAGCAAAACGGCAAGACGATCGAGCAGATCAAGCTCATTTACCGCGACAACGACGTGCTTTTTGTCAACGTCCACGCCTTGCACCGCATCTCGAAATACAAGGACAAGGAGGCCACTCCGCCGAAAATCGACAAACTCGGCTCGGGGGCTTGGCAACGCCTCAAGGCCAATACCAAGCGACACGTCAAGGACATAGCCCGCCAGCTGATCGCTCTCTACGCCCGCCGCAAGCAGAGCGAGGGGTTCGCCTTTTCGCCCGACAGCTATCTGCAATACGAGTTGGAGGCCTCGTTCATGTACGAGGATACGCCCGATCAGCAGACGGCCACCCGGGCTGTCAAGGAGGATATGGAGGCTCCCGTGCCAATGGATCGGCTGGTCTGCGGTGATGTGGGCTTCGGCAAGACCGAGGTGGCCATGCGCGCGGCTTTTAAGGCGGCGCTCGACGGCAAGCAAGTGGCTGTCCTGGTGCCGACTACGGTGCTGGCCTTGCAACATTATCGCACCTTTTCCAAACGGTTCAAGGAGTTCCCCGTGCGGGTCGAGAGCCTGACCCGCGCCAAGTCGACCAAGCAGGTCAACGAAATCCTTGCGGCCTTGAAAGAGGGCAAAATCGACATCATCATCGGCACGCACAAACTGTTGGGCAAACAGGTCGAATTCAAGGACTTGGGGCTGTTGGTGATCGACGAAGAGCAGAAATTTGGGGTGGTCAGCAAGGAAAAATTGCGCCAATTCCGCGAAAATGTCGACACACTGACCCTGACGGCGACCCCCATTCCGCGCACCCTGCAATTCTCGCTGATGGGTTCGCGCGATATGTCGGTCATCGCCACCCCGCCGCCCAACCGCCAGCCGATCCATACAGAGGTACACCCGTTCAACGACGAGATCATCCGCGAAGCCCTTGAGTTTGAGCTGGCTCGCAACGGGCAGGTCTATTTTGTCCACAACCGGGTGCAGGACATCTATTCGGTGCGCGATCGGATTCGGAGCTTGGTGCCCACGGCGCGTGTGGCGGTCGGCCACGGGCAGATGAAGCCCGAGGAGTTGGAAAAAATCATGATGGATTTTATTTATGGCGAATACGACGTGTTGTTGGCCACGACCATCATCGAGTCGGGCATCGACATCTCGAATGCTAACACCATGATTATCAACAATTCCCAGCACTTCGGGCTGAGCGACCTGCACCAATTGCGGGGTCGGGTGGGGCGGTCGAACCGCAAGGCTTTTTGCTACCTGCTGACCCCGGATGAGGCTCTGTTGAGCGGCGATGCGCGCCGTCGCCTGCGGGCGATCGAGGAGTTTTCCGACCTCGGCGCGGGCTTCAACATCGCCATGCAGGACCTCGACATTCGTGGGGCGGGCAACATCCTCGGGGCGGAGCAGAGCGGCTTTATCGCCGACATCGGCTTCGAGGCCTATCAGAAAATCCTGAATGAAGCGATGCACGAGCTAAGGGGCGAAATGCCCGCCGAATCAACGAATTTAGAGGCAGGACAGGGGAGCGACGACACGCCAGAGGCCACCCTGCCGACCGAGCCGACGACCTTTATCAGCGACGTGCAGATCGACACTGACATCGAGGCCTATCTGCCCGATGAATACGTGGGCAACACGAACGAAAAAATCGCCCTCTACCGCGAGTTGGACAACATCACCGACGAATCGCGTTTGGCCGACTTTGCCAGCCGCCTGCGCGACCGTTTCGGCGTATTGCCGCGACCTGTCGAGGAGTTGCTCAACATCGTGCGCCTGCGCTGGATTTGCATCCGGATGGGCTTCGAAAAAGCGATCCTGAAAAACGGCTTGTTGATCCTCCATTTTGTTTATAATCAGCAATCTGCCTACTACCAAACGCCGCTTTTTGCGGGTATCCTGAAGTACGTGACGGCGCACCCGCAAAAAATTGTTTTCAAACAGCACAATAATCGCCTGCAAATGACAGTTAGGCAAATACAGGGGAGTGCGCAGGCGTTGGACGTGTTGAACACCCTCTATCAAGAAGCTCTCTCAAACTCAAACTCATGAATCTGGCAATCGACATAGGCAATTCGATGTCCAAGGCGGCGGTGATCGACGCCGGGCAGGTGGTCGATATTTATAAGGCAGAGACCTTTACTCCGGACAACCTCGACCAATTGTTCAGGCTCTATCCCGGCCTGACGCAGGGCATCCTGATCTCCACGCGGGGTGACGAGGAGGCGTGGATTCCGCTCTTGGAAACGCGTTTGAAGCGGCTCGTTCGCTTCGATGAGCATACCTCTGTGCCGATCCGCAACGGCTATGCGACCCCCAAAACCTTAGGGCGCGACCGGCTGGCGGCAGCGGTCGGGGCGGCGGCTTTGCATCCGGGGCGGGCATCGCTGGTGGTCGATTTCGGCACGGCGATCACGATCGACTTGGTTAGTGCCGATGGCGAGTTCCGGGGCGGCAACATCTCGCCCGGGGCCTCGGCGCGTTTTCGGGCGTTGCACGAGTTTACCGGTCGCCTTCCGTTGGGGTCGCTGGTCGAAGAGACTGAATTGCTGGCTATTTCGTCCCTGAGTGCCGTCCAGAGTGGGGTGGTCAACGGCATTGTCTTTGAAATCGAGGGGTATATTGCTAAATTATCCCAAGAAATAGACGATTTCCGCATCATTTTTACCGGAGGGGACGGAAATTTTTTTGCAAAACGACTAAATTATCCGATATTTGCATCTCAGGATTTGGTGCTCTTCGGGCTGAATAAGATACTTGAGTATAATGCACAATAAAATTTACGGTGTTTTCATGGGGTTGATGGCACTGATGCCGTTGACACTGACGGCTCAGCATGACAACAGCTTGAACGCCTTCTCTCCCTTTACGTTCTACGGTTTGGGGGATATTCTGCCGGTCGGAACGGCGTCCACCCAGTCGATGGGGGGTGTCGGTGTGGCCTATTGGACTCCTTATGAGGTCAATTTGGTCAATCCGGCGGCTTACAGCCAAATTCCCCGCCAGTCGGGCGTTCTCTCGATGGGTGCCTCGGGCAAGGGAGTTCAGCTTTCGACCAACCAGGCAAAGACGTTTGAAAACACGTTCAACCTGAATAACTTCGGCTTTATGTTGCCGCTGGGTCGAGGGGTCGGTTTTGCTTTGAGCCTCAACCCATACAGCGGGGTCGGGTATCGCTCGTTGATCGAGGAGACCAACACCGACATCATGACCGATGTGGGGAGTGTGATCTACAATTATACCGGCGAAGGCGGAGTTACTCGGGCCAAAGTCGGAATCGGCGCGCAACTGTTCAAGGGTTTTTCTCTGGGGGCCGATCTGATCGCCTACATGGGGAACATCTCCCGGTACTCGTACCAGACGATCACGGCAGTCGACGGGAACAGCTACCGCGCCATTTCCGAGGCGAATAGGGAAGAGGTGGCCGATATTTCGTTCGACGTAGGATTTCAATACCAAATCTGGCGCACCACGCGGCAGGTGTTGACCGTGGGAGCGACCTATCAGCCTGATGCCACGCTGAACAACAGACACATCCGGCAGGTTTACGACAAAACCACCGGCGATTCGATTTTTTATGCCGCCCGGCGCGAGGAGGCTATCTTGCCGCAAAAAGTGGCCACCGGGGTCTATTACCAGACGCAAAAGTTTGGTGCGGCACTCGATTATTCGTACCAGGACTGGTCGAACGCCTATCGCTTTGCGGCCGAAGACCGGGTGACGATGAAAGAGAGTCAGGCTCTGAACTTCGGGATGCACTATACGCCGAACCGGACGGACATCCGCCGGGCGTTGAACCGGTGGACTTACCGCGCCGGGTTCCGCTATGCCGACCTCAACATCATGAAGGACGGGGTGGCGATGAACGAAATGGCACTCACCTTCGGGGTGGGCATTCCGTTGCGCTCGGATAACTATTCGGAGATAAGTATAGGTCTCGAAGTGGGACAGCGTGGCAAAACAGGCTTTACGCCCAGCGGATTGCCGATGGTCAAAGAGCAATTTTTTAAGTTGTCGATCGGCGTGTCGATTTTCGACACCAACTGGTTTGTCAAGATGAAATATTATTAATGTTAATAACCTAAAACTACCATGAAAAACGCAAAGAAAATTCTGTTGACGTTGGTCGCTCTTCTTGCCGTTTCGGTCGGGGCTTTCGCTCAGGCCATAACGGACGAGAAATACGGGGCAACGCAAGAGGCAAGAGACAGGAACGCACTGGTCATCAATCTTTTACGGGATGCTTATGAAAACGGAAACTATGATGTGGCAGTTCCTTACATCCACGAACTGATTGCCAATGCTCCCCGATCGACCGAGAACATTTACGTCCGGGGTGCGAACATCTACAAGGCCAAGATCAATCGGGCGACAACCGTACAGGAACGTAATATGTACGTCGACAGCCTGATGTACATTTACGATAAACGCGCCGAATTTATGGGCGACCATCCCCAACGCGGACGGGCTTATATCCTGAAAACCAAGGCGGCGGAATACCTCACTTTCCGCGCAATGGATCGCGAAAACATCCGGAAATTCTTTTTGGAAGCCATCGAGGCTAATCCGGAATTGGATGTGGAGTTGGTGAGTAACTATTATAAAATTTTGGTCGACGACTATAACAGCGACATGGTCGAAACCGAGCTGGTGATGAACGAGTTCGATCGCCTGAATGCCCTTTTAGCCGCCAATCCGTCGCCGGAATCGGAAGAGGGGATGAAAACGCTGGAACAACTCCTGATGTCGAGCGGCGCGGCCGATTGTGAAAATCTCGAAAAGATATACAAACCTCAGTTTGAGGCCGATCCGAATAACGTCGAGCTGATGAATAAGATTGTCAACATGATGGGGCGCGCTTCGTGCACCAGCGAGTTTATGTTGTTGGTGACCGAAAGTCTCTACAAGGTTCAGCCCGAGCCGCAGAACGGGGTCTTCTTGGCCGGTATTTTCGAAGGTCAGGGCGATTATGAAAAATCGCTTTTCTACTGGCAGGAATCGATCAACAGCGAATCGGATCCAACCATGAAAGCGGCCTATATCATCCGTGCGGCGACTTCGGCGTTGGCTGGCGAGAACTACCGCGAGGCGGTAAGTTTTGCACGTCAGGCACTGGAAATCGAACCTGAAAACGGGGTGGCCTATATGATTATCGGTCAGGCTTATGGTGCCACGGCAGGCTCGTCCTGCAGCGATGCCTTCGCACAGCGTGCCGCTTTCTGGCTGGCCGTCGATAACCTGCAAAAGGCTCGCAGTCTGTTGGCTGGCGATGTAGCGCAGACCGAAAGCTTGAGCACGATGATTAACCGTTTCTCGGCGAACTTCCCGACCAACGAAGATTGTTTTTTCCTCGGCTTGAACAACGGTGACGCTTATACCGTTAATTGTGGTTGGATTTCCGGTCGAACGACGGTTCGGACAACGCGATAAACACGAAATCAAAAGGATATGTCTTTGACATTCCGCAACACCATCTTCTTCAGGGTAGCGCTTGTATTGGCAGGCGCTACCTTGTTTATATCATGCCGCCGGGCGGAACAGGTCGCCTCGGTGGAGAAGGAGACGCTGATTACCATGCAGAGTACCGACCTGACGGTGCGCAACTCGGTCAACGGCAAGGCCTCCTATCTGTTCGAGACCCCGCTGATGGAGCGTTATGAATTGGCCGAAGAACCTTATATGGAGTTTCGCCGAGGGGTAAAGATAACCACTTATAACGACAGTACCCAGCTTGTCGAGTCGACCTTAGTGGCCGATTTTGCCAAATACATCGAACCCAAACAATTGTGGGAAGCGCGCGGTAACGTAGTGGGCACCAACGCCGATGGTCGGGTGTTGAAGACCGAACAGCTGTTTTGGGACGAAAAGCAAGACCGTATTTACTCTGTTGTGCGCACCCAGCTGACAGAGGGCGAGGATGTGAGTATCTTCGACAGTTTCGAGACCAATTCCGCGTTCGACGATTACCGGGGGCCTAACCCGCGCGTGAAGGTGCGGGTCAATACCGCACCCAAACGCGATTCGACCCAAATGGAAGAGGCCGTGGTGGACTCTCTGGTCATGGTGCAAGAGTAGGGGAGCAGAAACGAAAAAAATATGTATCTTTGCCCCAAACCTTGTATGCTTTAAATGGTAACTACGATCGTTATTATCATTATCGCCCTCCTTTTTTCCGCCTTTTTTTCCGGGAT
>JAISHQ010000024.1 GCA_031262465.1 Rikenellaceae bacterium | reverse complement strand
ATCCCGGAAAAAAAGGCGGAAAAAAGGAGGGCGATAATGATAATAACGATCGTAGTTACCATTTAAAGCATACAAGGTTTGGGGCAAAGATACATATTTTTTTCGTTTCTGCTCCCCTATTCCAATGTCGCACCCCGCTCCCCTACTCTTGCACCATGACCAGCGAGTCCACGGCCTCTTCCATTTGGGTCGAATCGCGTTTGGGTTCGGTATTGACCCGCACCTTTCCGCGCGGATTGTGAATCCGGTAGTTGTCAAAGGCCGAGTTGGTCTCGAAACCGTCGCCGATCGTCACGTCCTCGCCCTCGGTCATCTGCGAGCGCACAACGGAGTAAATGCGGTCTTCCTTTTCGTCCCAAAACAGCTGTTCGGTCTTCAACACGCGGCCCTCGGCGTTGGTGGCCACCACGTTACCACGCGCCTCCCAGAGCTGTTTGGGTTCGATGTACTTGGCAAAATCGGCCACCAGGGTCGACTCGACCAGCTGGGTGCTGTCGTTGTACGTGGTCATCTTCACCCCCTGACGAAACTCCATGTAAGGCTCTTCGGCCAACTCATAACGCTCCAACAGCGGGGTCTCGAAAAGGTAGGAGAGCTTGCCGTTCACCGAGTTACGCACCGTGAGGTCGGTACTCTGCATGGTAATCAGCGTCTCCTTTTCCACCGAAGCAACCTGTTCTGCCCGGCGGCAGGATATAAACAAGGTAGCGCCTGCCGATACAAGCGCTACCTTGAAGAAGAATGAACGGAATGTCAGAGACATATCCTTGTTGTTTACGATTTACTCGGAGGTTTGCTTACCGGATCGTCCGAACCGTCGTCCGACCGGAAATCCAACCGCAATTGACGGTATAAGCGTCGCCGTTGTTCAAACCGAGGAAGAAGCAATCTTCGTTGGTCGGGAAGTTCGACGAGAAACTGTTGATCGAAGCACTCAGGCTTTCGGTCTGCGCCGCGTCACCGGCCAACAGACTGCGCGCCCGTTGCAGGTTGTCGACAGCCAGCCAAAAAGCAGCACGTTTGGCAAAAGCATCGCTACAAGAAGTACCTGCCGTAGCACCATAAGCCTGACCGATAATCATATAGGCCACCCCGTTTTCAGGCTCGATTTCCAACACCTGACGGGCAAAGCTCACCGCCTCGCGGTAGTTTTCGCCGGCCAACGCCGAAGTCGCCGCGCGAACGATGTAGGCCGCTTTCATGGTCGGATCCGCCTCGCTGTTGATGGATTCCTGCCAGTAGAAAAGCGATTTTTCATAATCGCCCTGACCTTCGAAAATACCGGCCAAGAAGACCCCGGTCTGCGGATCGGGCTTAACTTTGTAGAGACTTTCGGTCACCAACAACATGAACTCGCTGGTACACGAAGCGCGTCCCATCATGTTGACGATCTTGTCCATCAGCTCGATGTTATTCGGATCGGCCTCAAACTGAGGCTTGTATATCTTTTCCAAATTTTCACAATCGGCCGCGCCGCTCGACACCAAAAGCTGTTCCAGTGTTTTTATCCCCTCTTCCGACTCCGGCGACGGATTGGCGGCCAAAAGGGCATTCAGGCGATCGAACTCGTTCATCACCAGCTCGGTTTCAACCATATCGGTATTGTAATCGTCGACCAAAATTTTATAATAGTTGCTCACCAACTCCACATCCAATTCCGGACTGGCCTCGATGGCTTCCAAGAAGAATTTCCGGATATTTTCGCGATCCATCGCGCGGAAAGCCAAGAAATCCGCCGCTTTGGTTTTCAGGATGTAAGCCCGTCCGCGTTGGGGGTGGTCGCCCATAAATTGAGCGCGTTTATCGTAGATGTACATCAGGCTGTCGACGAACATATTGCGCTGTTGCAGGTTCGTGGCCCGGTTGATTTTGTACTTGTAGATGTTCGCGCCGCGCACATAGATGTTTTCGGTCGCCTTCGGTGCATTGGCAATCAATTCATGGATATAAGGGATTGCCACTTCGTAATTGCCGTTTTCGTAAGCATCACGTAAAAGGTTGAGAATCAGCACATTTCTGTCTCTTAATTCTTGCGTTGCCCCGTATTTCTCGTCCGTTATGACCTGTGCGAAAGCCCCGGCCGAAACAGCAAGAAAAGCAACCGAGGTCAACAAAATCTTCATTGCGTTTTTCATGGTAGTTTTAGAGTCTGAAGTTATTATCAATTAGTAATATTTCATCTTTCTGAACCAGTTGGTGTCGAAAATCGACACACCGATCGACAACTTAAAAAATTGCTCTTTGACCATCGGCAATCCGCTGGGCGTAAAGCCGGTTTTGCCCCGTTGTCCCACTTCGAGGCCAATGCTCAGCTCCGAATTGCTATCCGCCCGCAACGGAATGCCCACCCCGAAGGTGAGTGCCATTTCGTTCATCGCCACCCCGTCCTTCATGATGTTGAGGTCGGCATAGCGAAACCCGGCGCGGTAAGTCCACCGATTCAACGCACTGCGGACATCCATCCGGTTGGGCGTATAGTGCATCCCAAAGTTCAGAGCCTGACTCTCTTTCATCGTCACCCGGTCTTCGGCCGCAAAGCGATAGGCGTTCGACCAATCCTGGTACGAATAATCGAGTGCCACACCAAACTTCTGCGTCTGGTAATAGACCCCGGCGGCCACTTTTTGCGGCAAGATGGCCTCCTCGCGCCGGGAGCTGTAAAAAATCGAATCGCCGGTGGTTTTGTCGTAAACCTGCCGGATGTGTCTATTATTCAGCGTGGCATTAGGCTGATAGGTGGCACCCACGGTCAACACCTGCCGCGTGGTGCGCCAAATCTGGTATTGGAACCCCGCATTGAGCGAAATATCGGCCACCTCTTCCCTGTTTGCCTCGGAAATGGCTCGATAAACGTTTCCGTCGACCGTTGTGATCGTTTGGTATGCGTATCGGGAGATGTTCCCCATGTAGGCAACCAAATCGGCTCCGAGGGAAAAACCCTTGAAAAGTTGCGCGCCGATGCCGACTTTGGCCCGGGTAATCCCGCCTTCGCCGGTATAGTTGTAGATCACACTCCCCACGTCGGTGACGATGTCGGTGTTGGTCTCCTCGACCAGCGTGCGGTACCCGACCCCACTGTATGGGTTGAGGCTCAAAGCGATACCCACCCTGCTTCCTAACGGCAACATAAACCCGAAGTTGTTCAGGTTGAACGTATTTTCAAACGTCTTCGCCCGATTGGTCAACAGCCGAACCCCCTTGCCCGAAGCCCCCATCGAGAGTACGCCCGAATTTTGGGGAACCTGGCTATAAGCCGCCGGATTGACCAAATTGACCTCATAAGGAGTCCAATAGGCCACACCGACACCCCCCATCGACTGGGTGGATGCCGTTCCAACCGGCAAAATATCCCCCAAACCGTAGAACGTAAAGGGAGAGAAGGCGTTCAGGCTGTTGTCGTGCTGAGCCGTCAGCGTCAACGGCATCAGCGCCATCAACCCCATGAAAACACCGTAAATTTTATTGTGCATTATACTCAAGTATCTTATTCAGCCCGAAGAGCACCAAGTCCTGAGATGCAAATATCGGATAATTTAGTCGTTTTGCAAAAAAATTTCCATCTCCCCCGGTAAAAATGATGCGGAAATCGTCGATTTCTTGGGATAATTTCGCAATATACCCCTCGATTTCAAAGACAATGCCGCCTATCACCCCGCTCTGGATGGCACTCAGCGACGAAGTGGCCAGCAATTCAGTCTCTTCGACCAGCGACCCCAACGGAAGGCGACCGGTAAACTCGTGCAACGCCCGAAAACGCGCCGAGGCCCCGGGCGAGATGTTACCCCCCCGGAACTCGCCGTCGGCACTCACCAAGTCGATCGTGATCGCCGTGCCGAAATCGACCACCAGCGATGCCCGTCCCGGATGCAAAGCCGCCGCCCCGACCGCCGCCGCCAGCCTATCGCGCCCCAAGGTCTTGGGGGTCGCATAGCCGTTGCGGATCGGCACGGGGGTGTTTTCATCGAAACGAACGAGCCGCTTCAAACGCTTTTCCAACAGCGGCACCCACGCCTCCTCATCGCCTCGCGTGGAGATCAGGATGCCCTGCGTCAGGCCGGGATAGAGCCTGAACAATTGATTGAGGTTGTCCGGGGTAAAGGTTTCTGCCTTATAAATATCGACCACCTGCCCGGAGTCGATCACCGCCGCCTTGGACATCGAATTGCCTATGTCGATTGCCAGATTCATGGGTTTGAGTTTAGTGCTTCTTGGTAGAGGGTGTTCAGCACGTCCAACGCTTGCGCACTCCCCTGTATTTGCCTAACTGTCATTTGCAGGCGATTATTGTGCTGTTTGAAAACAAATTTTTGCGGATGCGCCGTCACGTACTTCAGGATGCCCGCAAAAAGCGGTGTTTGGTAATAGGCAGATTGCTGATTATAAACGAAATGGAGGATCAACAGGCCGTTTTTCAGGATCGCTTTTTCGAAGCCCATCCGGATGCAAATCCAGCGCAGGCGCACGATGTTGAGCAACTCCTCGACGGGGCGCGGCAACACACCGAAACGGTCGCGCAGGCGGCTGGCAAAGTCGGCCAAGCGCGATTCGTCGGTGATGTTGTCCAACTCGCGGTAGAGGGCAATTTTTTCGTTTGTGTTGCCCACGTACTCATCGGGCAGATAGGCCTCGATGTCGGTGTCGATCTGCACGTCGCTGATAAAGGTCGTCGGCTCGATCGGCAGGGTGGCCTGTGGCGTGTCGCCACTCCCCTGCCCTGCCTCGGGATTCGTTGATTCAGCGGGCATTTCGCTTCTTAACTCGTGCATCGCTTCATCCAAAATTTTTTGATAGGCCTCGAAGCCGATGTCGGCAATAAAGCCACTCTGCTCTGCTCCGAGGATGTTGCCCGCCCCGCGAATATCGAGATCCTGCATGGCGATGTTGAAACCCGCGCCGAGGTCGGAAAACTCCTCGATCGCCCGCAGACGACGACGCGCATCGCCGCTCAACAAGGCATCGTCCGGGGTCAGCAGGTAGCAAAAAGCCTTGCGGTTCGACCGCCCAACGCGCCCCCGCAATTGGTGCAGGTCGCTCAACCCGAAGTGCTGGGCGTTGTTGATAATCATGGTGTTGGCGTTTGAAATGTCGATGCCCGACTCGATGATCGTCGTGGCCAACAACACGTCGTATTCGCCATAGATGAAATCCATCATGATTTTTTCCAACTCCTCGGGCTTCATCTGCCCGTGGCCGACCGCCACACGCGCCGTGGGCACCAAGCTCCGAATCCGGTCGCGCACCGAGTAAATATCCTGCACCCGGTTGTGGACAAAATAGACCTGCCCGTTGCGAGCCAACTCAAACTCAAGGGCTTCGCGGATGATCTCGTCGTTGAACGGGTGTACCTCCGTATGGATCGGCTGGCGGTTGGGCGGCGGGGTGGCGATGACCGACATATCGCGCGAACCCATCAGCGAAAATTGCAGGGTGCGCGGAATGGGGGTCGCTGTCAGGGTCAGCGTGTCGACATTTTCGCGGAATTGGCGCAATTTTTCCTTGCTGGCCACCCCGAATTTCTGCTCTTCGTCGATCACCAACAGCCCCAAATCCTTGAATTCGACCTGTTTGCCCAACAGTTTATGCGTGCCGATGATGATGTCGATTTTGCCCTCGCGCAAGGCCACAAGGATTTCGTTCACCTGCTTGGTCGACTTGGCGCGGGTCAGGCTCTCGACCCGCACGGGAAACTCCTTGAACCGTTTGGAAAAGGTGCGATAATGTTGCAAAGCCAACACCGTAGTCGGCACTAATACAGCTACTTGCTTGCCGTCGAGGGCCGCCTTAAAGGCCGCGCGCATGGCCACCTCGGTCTTGCCGAAGCCCACATCGCCGCAGACCAACCGATCCATCGGCACAGGAGCCTCCATATCTTCTTTGACAGCCCGTGTGGCCGTCTGCTGATCGGGCGTATCCTCGTACATGAACGAGGCCTCCAACTCATATTGCAGGTAGCTGTCGGGCGAAAAG
>JAISHQ010000102.1 GCA_031262465.1 Rikenellaceae bacterium | reverse complement strand
AAAATTATGGGACGGATCAAAATCGTTCGCGCCTCGGCCGGTTCGGGGAAGACCTATCGCTTGTCGTATGAGTACGTCAAGCGCGCCTTGTCCGACCCGGAGAGCTACCGCCACATCCTCGCGGTCACCTTTACCAATAAGGCGACCGAGGAGATGAAGCGGCGCATTGTGGCCGAAATCAACGATTTGGCCAACGGGCAAACCGCCGCCGGAAAGCCTGCGGCCTTTGCCGCCGAGCTGGCGCGCGAGTTGCGCCTGTCGCCCGACGAGCTGAAGGCGCGCGCCGAGCGCATCCGCACGCGCATCCTGCACGACTATTCCCGCTTTACGATCCTGACCATCGACAAATTTTTCCAGCGGATCATCCGCGCCTTTATCCGCGAATTGGGCATCGAGAGCGATTTTACGCTCGAATTACAGACCGATTCGGTGCTCGACAGCGCGGCGGATCGCCTGATCGACCGGACGCTCTCCGACCAAACCCTGCGCGATTGGATCGGTCGCTATGTCGAAGAGCAGTTGGAGCAGGGCGGGCGTTGGGACATCCGGCGCGAGCTGACCCGGTTAGGGAAGGAGATTTTTAACGAGGATTTCAGCCTGTCGATCGCCTCAGGCCCCCTGCGCGAACGGATGCAACAGATCATTTCCGAGGCCACGGGACAGGTCAAAAAGATCGAGGCCGCCATGGTTGCTATGGCCACCGAGGCCGTGCGGATCATCGCCGAAAACGGGCTGGAGATAGCCGATTTTTATTACGGCAAGACGGGTTTTGTCCGCTATTTCTACACGGTGGCCTCGGGTAACGTTTGGGGCGCGACGGCCAAAAAGGTCGCCGACGCGCTGGAGCCCGACGCAAAATGGGCGGGGGAAAAATCGCCGCGCAAGGAGGATGTCCGCGCGCTGGTTCCCCGGCTGAAACCGCTGTTGGCCGCCATTTATGAGCTGTACAACCGCCACCTCCCGCTGGTTCGCACGACCGCCCTGTTGCGCGAAAATTTCAGGGCGTTTGCTCTGCTGAGCGACCTGTCGGAGACCGTCCGCGAGGCGTGCGACGAGCGCAACGTGATGCTGATCTCCGAGACCAACCGCATCATCTCCCGCCTGATCGGCGACAACGACACCCCTTTCCTCTTCGAGAAGGCGGGCAACCACTTTTCGCACTTCCTGATCGACGAGTTTCAGGATACCTCGCAGGCGCAATGGAACAATTTCCTCCCCCTGCTCACCAATGCCGTCGCCCAAAGCGAAGACGATCCGGTGCTGTTGGTCGGCGATGTGAAACAGTCGATCTACCGCTGGCGCGGGGGCGATTGGCGGATTCTCGGCGAGCAGGCCAGCCGGGCTTTTACCCAAGCCGAAGAGCTGACCCTCGGTCAAAATTTCCGCAGTGACGGGAATGTTGTCCGCTTCAACAACGAGATGATCGCCTCCGCCGTGCAGCGGGCCAACGGCGAGCTGAACGAATTGATCGAGGCACAAGGGGCCGATGTGATCGACAACGCCCTGCGCGAAGAGTTGACCGACACCCTCTCCCGCGCCTATTCCGATTGTCGGCAGGAGGCTCGCGTCGATCGCGTCGGGCAGGGCTATGTGCAATGGATTCAGTACGATGCGGCGGAGGAGGGCGACGATGCCCCGGAAAAAATTCTGGTCGAAACCGTCGAAGAGCTTCAGCGGCGAGGCTTTCGGCCGGGCGACATCGCTGTGGTTGTGCGCAAAAACAGCGAAGCGGTTGCCGCCGCCGATTACCTGTTGGACTACAAAAGCGCCCATCCGGAGTCGCCCTATTCTTATGACGTGGTGACCCAGCAGGCGTTGATCGTGGGCCGATCGCCCGTTGTCCGCTTCGTGATCGCCTGCTTCCGGTTGGCGGTCGACGGGCAGGATTCGATCCCGCGCGCGCTCTTCCTCAAAACCCTCGGGAGGTCGGTGACCGGCGAGTTGGCCGGAGAAGATGCCGCTTTTTTGGCCACGCTGTGCGATTTTCCGATCGAGGAGGCCTTCGAGCGCATCCTCTTGCGCTATCGCCCCGACCGACAGCCGGGGAGTGTGCCCTACCTGCAAGCCTTTCACGACCAATTGCTTGCCTTTGCCGAAAGCCGGATCGCCGACATCCCGCTCTTCCTGCGCTGGTGGGACGAGACGGGTGCCGCCGAGTCGATTCACCTGCCGGGCGGACAAAATGCCATCACCATCATTACCATACACAAGGCCAAGGGGTTAGAGTTCCCGGCGGTCATTATGCCCCGCGTCAGCTGGAACCTGAACCCCACCCCCCTCAAAACCTTGCTCTGGGCCGAGACAGCGCAGGAGCCTTTCGGCGCGCTGGGCAAAATGCCGGTGCGGTACAAAAAGGAGATGGCCGAGTCGGGCTTTGCCGCCGACTATTACCGGGAGTTAGTCTACGGCTGGGTCGACAACCTGAACCTGCTCTATGTGGCCCTGACCCGCGCAGGGCAGGAGCTTTACCTCGTTAGCCCCCGTCAGGCCATGGACAAAAAGGGCGAACGCAAAATCGCTGGCCCTCGCGTCAACGACCTCTTGGCGCGAACGGTTCGGCAGGCGGACGGCGAGGTCATGGCGGGCGATTACCCCGGCACGGTCACCGAGACCGACAGTCGGACCGTTTACCGCTGGGGCGAGCCGAAACAGCGCGAGACAGCCTCCGGGAGCGGGGAGGGGGTCGCTCGTGTGCAGGACGATTACCCCACGTTTCGTTTTTCTGGCAAATTGCGCCTGAGGCGCGAGGGCGAACGATACCGCGACGAACAGGGCGGCTGGCAACTCTCGCCCCGGCAATATGGCCGCCTGATGCACCGGGTCTTCGAGGCGGTCTCGACCCGCGATGAGATTGCCCCGACGCTCGATCGCTTCGAGGCCGAGGGCACCCTTTCGGCCAGCGACCGCGAGCGGGTGGCCGAGCGAATTGCCGAGGCACTCGCCGATCCGCTGATCGCCTCGTGGTTCGACGGGAGCTGGGAGACGATCCGCAACGAGAACGACATCATCGTCCCCGCCCACACGGCCTCGGTGCGCCGTCCCGACCGGGTAATGATCCGGGGCGAGCGGGTTGTGGTGGTCGATTACAAATTCGGCGAACGGGAGAATCCTCATTACCTGCGCCAAATTGAAGAGTACCTCCGCCTGCTCCGCGCCATGGGCTATTCTCGCACCGAGGGCTACCTCTGGTACGTCGAAATGGGCCGGGTTCAACGCATTTAAATTTTGGGTTAATAGTGCGCCAAAAACCTACCACCCCGCCCGTTGGGCACCCCTCCTTCCAGAAGGAGGGGACTTTAAAAAGGGTAAAAAAACAAAAAAAATCTCCTCCTTCCCCGAAGGAGGAGTACCCGAGCCGACAGGCGAGGGGGAGGTGGTAGGTTTAAGAAATTTTCTTATCTTGCCTCCGTTTTACCAACCAATAATCCTTGTTTTCATGAAAAAAATCGTTTTGTTTTTGCTGTTTGTGCCGCTCTTTTTCTCCTGCGGCGGGGGGCCGAGTGAGACGTCCTATGTGAACGAGGAGAATACGCTTGTTGTCTCGGTGCCCCGACCCGATTATGTGAATCAGCACTTTTTCGATGCCGAAAAATATGCCGATTCGGTGAAGTTCGTGCGCTTGGAAACCACCGACGACAATTTAATATCGAATGTGAGCGAACTGCTTTTTGCCGAGGAATCTATTATTGTGGTCGATTATCCAACTGCCTCGATTCTGTTTTTTGACTATAACGGCCATTATTTGCGCAAAATTCAACGGCGTGGCCGAGGGCCGGGCGAGTATCTTGAGTTGAGCCGCGTTATGTTAGATGCCGATGACAACCTGATTGTTTACGATGCGGAGTTGCGAGCCATGTTGTATTACGATTCCGAAGGCAAATTCCTTTCTATAACCGAGGACTTTTGCGATGGAATGCTTGCAAGGGACATCATCAATTTGCCGTCGGGCGATTTTTTGTGTTATCGGCAGGATGACCTGAATAGAGAACCTGAGAGTAAAAGGGAATTCAGAGCGGGTTTATGGGTCGCCAAAAAAGACGGTGCCTTCGATCGGTTCATCTATCCCTTTGATTTTGAGTACAAATCCAATTTTGTTCAATACAATTACCACCTATCGCAACTGCCCGATGGGGTGGTGAGTTTTGTGGATCAAAATCAGACAGCTGTTTTTTATATTGAGGACGATGTGGTGTATAAGCGGGTACAATTTGAACTCCCGGGGAAAACCGAGGCCGATTTTGCCGGACAAGAGAAACAATTGGAGGGCTATTTTGCGATTTTTACCAATCAAGAGAAGGGCGATTATCTATTTACCAGGTGGATTGACGATAATAACCGGTCATTTCATACCATTTTGACAAAAAGCACCGGTGAATTAGAAACCGGAATGACCTTTAACCTGATGGCATTCGGAGAGTTTCTGCCCGCAGGGAGTTTTGTTCGCAACAACAACCCGCATATCCTTTCGACTTGGTTTTATCCTTATGCGGTGGAAGAATTTGTGCAAGGCAACTTCCCCGAAGAGTTTACCTCAAAAGCTCAAGCCCTTATCGAAGGAATCCCCGCCGATCAGATCGAAAATGCCAACCCGATACTTCAGTTGTTGTATATTAAGAAGTAAGGGCTTAGCGATTGAGATCAGCAAGCCACTGCCGAATCTCTTCCATGTGGTCTTCGGTGATCGAGGGGCCGACGGTTTCGATGGCTTTGGCGGCGACCAGCGAGCCGATTTGGCCGCAGAGGCTCAGCGGGAGTCCGTGCGAGAGGCCATAGAGGAACCCTGTGGCATAGAGGTCGCCCGCGCCGGTGGTGTCGACCACCTGCGCCGGGGAGGCGGCGACGGCGATCACCTGCCCGTTGGCGTGGATCAGCGACCCCGCCGCGCCGATTTTTACGACGGCTATTTCGCAGAGCGCACCGATCTCGCGCACAGCTTCGTGTGGCTCTTTTCCGGTGAAGGCGCGCGCCTCGTCCTCGTTGGCAAAGAGCAGGTCGACCGATTCGACGACCAACTCCTTTAAAAACAGCAGGTTCTCTTCGACCACGTTGTAGCTCGCCATGTCCAACGAGACACGCAGACCGGCCGCTTTGGCCTTTTCGACAGCCCCGCGAATCAGCGCGTGGTTCTGCACCAAATACCCCTCGATGTGCAGGATGTCGTACCCGGCAAACATCTCCGGCGTGATCTCCTCGGGGGTCAGCTCCACCGCCGCGCCGAGAAAAGTGGCCATTGTCCGCTCGCCGTCGGGGCTAATCAACACGCGGCAACGACCCGTCGGGGTGGGGGTCTCGATCAGTTGAGGCCGAACACCCAGCGACCGCATCTCGTTTTTCATGAAGTCGCCCACCGTGTCGGGGCCGATCTTGCCGATGTAGGAACACGTCACGCCCAAGCGCGCCAGCCCCCGCATCGTGTTGGCCGCCGATCCGCCGGAGACCACGCGGTGTTCGAGGCCATGGGTCAGCGTGTCGATCCGCTCATGGGTGTCCCGTCCGACCAAGTTCATCGACCCCCGACCAAAACCCAAGGCGCGCAACGGCTCGTCCGAGGCGATTTGGGTCAATATATCGGCCAGCGCATTGCCCAGCCCGATGATTTTTAGCGCTTGCATACTCCTATTTATTTGAATTTCAACAGGGTGATGACCGGATTGTCGTTGGTTGTCAAGGCTTTTAGGTCGTCGGGAATATCGCTCGGTGACGTTTGCTCGATGTTCTCGACAATGGAATAGGCATCGTTTGTGCCGATAAAATAGTTATCATCCGAAGCAGAGATCAGCGGGGCGTATTTGTCGAACACCACATTGTTGGGGGTAAATATCGAATAGTTGTAGGTCTGGCCCGTCTCTTTGTTGTAAACCGTACACCAGGGAGTGTTTTTCTCCGAATAAAGAAACCAAATGTGGCTATCGGTCTCGGCATAATATTTCATATACGTCCGGTACGATTCGAGGTGTCGTATCATCTCGTTCCTTTCACTCGGGCTGTGCGACATGAATTTTGACCACGTCAGCGCGTCCTCCCCAAAATCGACAAACCGGGAGACAACCGGCCCTTGCGGGGTGACGGTGTAGAGCGAGTCGCTCAAGAAAGTTTTGAATACCAACTCGTTGCCCGTGCCTCGGCTAAAAGCGTTGATAATCACCATCCCGTTTCGTTCTTCGGCGGGAATCCATGACCCTATCTCATTGCCGGCTCTGTCGCTCAGCCGAAGCCGGTCAGCGTCTTCTCCGCCGCCGACGTAAGCAAGGGTATTTTCATCGAGGTATTCGATGTTTCTGGCCGTGAATCCGAGTTCGAAAAGGCCTTTGAACGCCCCTGAATCGGCATCATAGATCAGCACCCGATCGGTGGCTTCGTCGAGAATCAGCACCTCACCACGCTCTTTGTCCAGCGTAAAATTCGTCAGCGTGACGTATTCATTAGGGCCTCGCCCCTGATAGCCTATGCCCCGAATAAATTGGCCGTTATTCAGGTCAAAGACCAATATTTTGCTCTGATTTTCTTTGTCAAAGAGATAAATTCGGTCTCGATAGATGTAAGCCTTGAAGATGTAAGCAAAATAACTTTCCTTTGTTGCTTCGGGAATAATGTAGCGGTATTCCTCTAACAGGTCTGAAAATCGGGTGCTTTCGTCCAATGCCGTTTGCTCGGGGACAATGTAATATTTCACATCTGCCACCGCGCCTCCGCCGCCGCGACAACCACAAAAGGCCAACAAAAGCAAACCGAGGTAAAAAAGGGTTAATCGTTTCATTTGTTTCATCTGTTTTATTTAGTACCTTTGACTGCACAAATGTAAAACGATTTTTATTACTTTGCAACACCCAATACTAACTTTTCTTGACGGCGAGCAACATCTCCATGCCCGGTTTGAATTTCACGCTTTTCTTGGCGGCGATTTTGATCGACGCTCCGGTGCGCGGATTGCGTCCCTGCCGGGCGGGCTTGTCAGTCACGGTAAACGAACCGAAGCCGACCAGCGTCAGTTTTTCGCCCTTTTTCAGCGACCCGATGGCTGTTTTGATAAACGAGTTCAATACTTTTTTTGTTTCCGCCTTTGTGATGCCCGCATCTTTCGAAATGGCTTCCACCAATTGAGTTTTGTTCATGGTATATGGTTTTTGTTTAACAGAAATTTTCGATTCGTTATTGTTTATCTGTTTGAAAACAAAAACCGTACAAAAATCAAGGGGTTACTTATTTTTTTGTATTTCAGAGGGGAATTGAAGTAAATTGTGTTTTCAGGGAGACCACATTCGCCTGTGGGCGAATGCGTTTTGTGCTCTATTCCCCTGCCCAAGCTCGCTTGGAGGCAATGGGGGAATAGAGTATAAAACGAAATTCCTGCAAGGAATGGTCGCCCTGCAAAGAGAAGCAGAAAAGTTTTTGATGCAACTTTTTACAAAAAGTTGCGATTTTGGGCGACTTTTCTAAAAAGTCGCAGTTATTTCAAGGTGGCGAGTATTCCGGTCAGCAGTATCCAAAACTGCCCAACGGTGTCGATTTTCAGCCTTTCGTCGGGCGAGTGGACGCCCTCTAAGGTCGGGCCGATGGATATCATCTCCAGGTGCGGGTATTTTTTCAGGAACAGACCGCATTCCAGCCCGGCGTGGATGGCTTTGACGGCAGCGGCCTTCCCGAACTCTTTGTGGTAGACCTCTTTGGCCACGTGAAGCAGGGGCGATTCGGGGTTGGGTGCCCAGCCGGGGTATCCGTCGGAGTGAGCGACCGTCGCCCCGCCTAAGGCCAGCGTGGCTGAAACGGTCTGCATGGCATCGTATTTGGCGCTTTCGAGCGAACTGCGCTGGCTGGTTACTACGATAATCTGGTGATTGTCAGCGAATTTGACCGAGGCCAAGTTGGTCGATGTTTCGACCAGCCCCGGCATCGAGCGGCTCATGGCCAGCACCCCGTTGGCCACCCCGCCAAGCGCGAGCAACAGCTTCTGTTGCGTGGCGCGGTCGATGACGTGCGCGGCAGTGGTCTCACTCAGCGAAAAGTCGATCTTCGGCTCGGTGTATTTAAACTCCTCCTTGATCTCGCGGGCAAATGTGGCGAGGCTTTCGCGCATCGCCCCGGCCTTTTCGGCCGCGACGGTGAAAATGGCCATCGCCTCGCGCGGAATGGCGTTGCGCAGGTTGCCGCCGTCGAAAAACGAGAGGCGCAGGCCGAACTCCTCCGCGCCGCGAAGCAGAAAACGGGTGAGCACCTTGTTGGAATTGGCGTGCCCCTTGTCGATGTCACTGCCCGAGTGGCCGCCTTTCAACCCTTTGAGGCTCAGAATAAAGGCTTGCGCGCCACTCTCCGGCTTTTCGGCTTGGTACGAGAAGGTGGCGACTGTGTCGATGCCCCCGGCACAGCCGATGAAAATCTCGCCCTCGTCCTCCGAGTCGAGGTTGATGAGGTAACGCCCCGTCAACATATTGTCCGCCAAACCATAAGCTCCCGTCAGCCCGGTCTCTTCGTCGACGGTAAAGAGGGCTTCGACCGCGCCGTGTTCCAGCGTCGTGTCGGTCAGCACGGCCAGCGCGGCGGCCATCCCGATACCGTCGTCGGCTCCGAGGGTGGTGCCACGCGCCCGAACCCATCCGTCTTCGACGTAGGTTTCGAGCGGGTCGCGTAGGAAGTCAAAGGCCACATCGCTGTTTTTTTCGGCCACCATATCCACGTGGCTCTGGAGGATCACCGTCGGCGCATTTTCCCGCCCGGGCGAGGCCTCTTTGCGGATCACGATGTTCCCGACCGCGTCTTGTTGCCATTCCAGACGGTTTTTTTCGGCAAATTCAATGAGGTAGGCCACTATTTTTTCTTCGTGTTTCGAGGGGCGGGGGACGCGGGTAATTTCGTCAAAATAGCCCCAAACGGCTTTCGGTTCTAAGGTTTTGATGTCGGACATATCGTTTCGTTTTTTTAGGGAACTCCTAAAAATCCAAAATACTGCGTTACGCTCCCTCGTCAAAATGCTCGAGTACGTTTAGTACTCTGCGCTTTTGCCTCGGTCGCAAGCCTTGTCTTTTGAATTTTTAGAAATTCCCTATTTGTTAGGGGTGTAAAAATAACAAAAATCAGGCTAAATTGAAAAATATTTCGTATATTTGAGATAGAA
>JAISHQ010000060.1 GCA_031262465.1 Rikenellaceae bacterium | reverse complement strand
AACGCCACCAAAGTGCGCCGCATCGAGAATAAAATGGGGATCAAAGGCTCGCCGACTTGCGAATTGGTCTTCACCAACGCCCCGGCCAAATTGGTCGGCGACCGCAAAATGGGGCTGATCAAATACGTGATGGCGCTGATGAACGCCGCTCGTCTGGGGATCGGCGCGCAGGCTACCGGCCTGTCGGAAGCGGCTTATCGTGAAGCACTTAAATACGCCCACGAACGGCAACAGTTCGGCCACCCGATCATCGAGTTCCCGGCGGTGTACGAAATGCTGACCCTGATGAAGGCCAAATTGCAGGCCAGCCGGGCGATGCTTTACGAAACGACCCGTTTTGTGGAGATGTACAAAACCTACGACGCGATCTCCAAAGAGCGGAAACTCGAAGCGGAAGAGCGCGCCGAGATGAAATATAACGCCAAATTGGCAGACGCTTTCACGCCGATGCTCAAGCTGATGAGCAGCGAATATTGCAATCAGGTGGCTTATGACGGGGTGCAAATCCACGGCGGATCGGGCTTCATGAAGGACTATCCGATCGAACGCCTCTACCGCGATGCCCGCATCATCAACATCTACGAGGGTACCTCGCAGTTGCAGGTGGTCGCTGCCATCCGTCACGTGACCACGGGAACTTATCTCGCGCAGATTCAGGCCTATGAGCAAATGGACTATTGCCCCGAAATGTCGCACCTGAAGGCTCCGCTGGTCAAAATGCGTGAAGAATACGAGGCGGCTGTTGCGCGGGTTACCGAGATGAACGATGCCACCTACCTCGACTTCCACGCCCGCCGTTTGGTCGAGATGGCCACACACATCATCGCCGTCTACCTGCTGATGACTCAGGGTGCCGTTGACGACGAGTACCGCCGCTCCGCCGAGGTTCACCTCAAGGTGGTCGAAGCCGCCAACCACAACCGGTACGACTACATCATGGCTTCCGAGGTTTCAGACCTCGACAACTTCAAAATGGTCCTGGTCGAACACCCCGCCGAAGCCTAATTTTACCCGAAACCGACTCTCTTTACAGAAAGTCAACCTAAAATCCAACGAGAAGCGAGCCGTGAGGCTCGCTTCTCGTTTTAAAGATTGTTTGGATTTAAAAAACCGAGGGGGCGTTATGCAGAGGAAAGACTTATCGGGCGACCCGTTCCAGCCACTTCACCATAGCCAGCATAGCTCCCATCGAGAGGGCGCAGGCGCAAACGAAGACCAGCCAAGTTCCCCAAAGCGGGAGCGACTCGTAGAAGAATCCACCGACCATCACCAACAGGTTGCCGACTGCCGTGGCCGCCAGCCAACACCCTTGCATCAACCCCTGCAAATGGGGTGGGGCAACTTTCGAGACGAACGAAAGCCCGAGCGGACTGATAAACAATTCGGCGATGGTCAGGATGAAATAGGTGCCGGTCAACAGCCACGGCGTGACGCGCATCGCGTTGCTCAGCCCTCCCATCGCTTCGCGGGTGGCCGCGTCGGGCAACCCCACCGATCCCAACATCATCAGGATATAGGCCAGCGCGGCGATCCCCATACCGATCGCGATCTTGCGCGGGGTCGAAGGCTCTTTGCCCCGCCGCCGCAACGCGGCGAACAGGCCAATGATCGGGAAGGTCAGCAGGACGACCAACACCGGATTGACCGACTGGAAGACCTCGGCACCCTGAATCCGGGTAAAGCCTAAATCGAGGTCGATGCGGCTCAAATCGGTATAATCGCGGGCAAAATAGGTCAGCGTCGCACCATTTTGATGGAAGGAGAACCAGAAGAAAATCACAACGGCAAAGACGGCAAATAGGGCGTAAATCCGTTGTTTGATCTCTTTCGTATCCATCATGGGAGCCGCCGTTCCGTCGGCCGCCTTTGCCTCCATGCCTTTTTTGGTCGAAGGGTCGGGCAATTTCTTTTGGTTAAAAAGGAAGATCATCAGCGAAACGGCCATCAACACAACCGCCGCGATAAATGCATAGTGGAATCCGGTGGTAAAGGCACTCAGGTAGTCGGCGGCAAAGGCATTCAGGTCGGTGACCGGAGTACGGCTCACCTCGCTGGCCATCTCCGTAAAACGCCCCATGGCAGTCGGCTCGATCGAACCCTGAAGGAACTGGTGGGCATACTTGGGTAGGTCGGCGTTGTAGAGAAAACCGTGCGATTGCAACGACCAGTTGCGGATTCCGACGGCGATAAACGGGGCGAACAGCGCGCCGATGTTGATGAACATATAAAAGATCTGAAAGCCGGTATCCCGCTTTTCGGCGTACCGGGTGTCGTCGTACATCTGGCCGACGACGGCTTGTAGATTCCCCTTGAAAAAACCATTACCTAAGGCGATGACCAGCAACCCCAAGCAGGTGAGCGTGAGCATCAGCCCCATTTGGGAGACCGGCGTGGCGGTGGGAATCGCAATCAGGGCATATCCTGTCATCATCAGCAAAAGCCCCCAGACAATCGTCCGTTTGTATCGCTGTGTTCGGTCGGCGATCACTCCGCCCACCAGTGCCAATACATAGATCAGCGCATAGAAAATCGAATAGATGACCAACGCCTGGGCATCGGTAAGCCCGAATTTCGACGCCAAAAAGAGCGTCAGAATCGCCATCATGATGTAAAAACCGAAGCGTTCGCCCATGTTGGAGAGCGCAGCACCGATCAGTCCTTTGGGATGTCCTTTCATTGTGTTATTGTTTTAAAAAAACTAAGTAATGCCGGAAAATTACTGATTTTTGGGATAATCCTAAACAAGTTCTTGAGTCTTATGCCTTCGGCACCTTATTCCGGTAATTCATGGGGGTTTGGCCTGTCATTTTTTTGAAGAAGGTGGAGAAATATTCGGCGTTCTCGAAGCCGAGAGCGATGGATATTTCCTTGATGCTTTTGGGGGTGGAGACGAGCATGGTTTTGGCCTTTTTCAGCTTCAGCTCGCTGATGTATTTGGCCGGTGAAAAGCCGGTGTACTCCTTGAATGCGCGGCGGAACCAAGAATAGCTCAGGTTGAGTTGGGCGGCGATCTCCTCCGGCGCGATCGGCTGGAAAATATTTTCCTGCATGATGATTTTGGCTCGGTTGATCCGATTGATGATGTCGCTGTCGTTAAACTGCTGGTTTTTAAGTGTATATTGCAATAGGCTCAGCAGGTGATAGACCAGTCCGCCCAAGATTTGCTGAAAGCCGGTTTTTTCTTCGTCGGCGACCTCCAAAATCCGGTTGTACAAGGTAATGACCAATTCGTTGACCCCGATCGAATAAATCGGTTGGGTGACTTTGAAAAATCCCGATTTAACCAGCCCGTCGATGATTGGCCCTTTGAATCCCACCCAATATTCGTCCCAACCGGTTCGCTCGTTGGGGCGATAGGTGTGCCACTCGCCGGGGAACAACAGGATCATGTCGCCCTCTTTGACGGTGGTCGGTGGCACATGTTTCGATTGGAACGAGCCGCTTCCCCGCGTGATGGTCAGCAGTTGGTACTCACCCAAGACGCGGCCTTTAGTGCTGTCGAAAAAGTATTCTGTGGGCTGATCGTTGGGCGGATAGGTCTCGACGCGGTACATCCGGCGGTATCCGGCCGCGGCAACGGCCAGCCCCCAGTAAAAATCGGTGTCGTTGATGACCGGATACTTTGAGAAACAGGTGTATTCCGGTGTGGTGCACGTTTTCATCGCAATGAGTTTAGATTCAAATATAATGATTTCGGGTGAAAATTTCTACAAAAATCTTTTTTCTCCCGGAAAAAAGACCTTACCTTTGAAACGGCTTTTTGAGCAGGGGATCATCTCCCTTTTTTAAGCGGTTTTACTGTTAGTAAATTAACAAGGATATGAACGTACCTGAAAATCTGAAGTATTCGAAAGACCACGAATGGATCAAAGCCGAGGGCGACGAGGCCTTGGTCGGCATCACCGATTTTGCGCAAAGCCAATTGGGAGACATTGTCTTTCTGGATGTTACCACCGTTGGCGAGACGTTGGCGCGCGAGGCTGTTTTTGGCACGGTCGAGGCCGTGAAGACGGTCTCGGACGTTTTTTTGCCGGTCGATGCCGAGATTTTGGCCTTCAACGAGGCACTGAACGACGCGCCGGAGACGGTCAACAAAGACCCTTATGGTGAGGGATGGATCGTCAAGGTCAAAATGTCGGATTCCAGCCAGTTGGACGAACTGCTTTCGGCAGAGCAATACAAAGCACTAATAGGCTAATAACGAACTAAATACATAAGTTGAAATGGGAAACAAAGTAACAGTCGTAGGTGCGGGCAACGTGGGTGCCACCTGCGCAAATGTGATTGCCACACGTCAGATTGCCAGCGAGTTGGTCTTGTTGGACATCAAAGAGGGGTTGGCCGAAGGCAAAATGCTGGATATTTTCCAGACGGCCACGCTGATGGATTTCGACACCAATCTGTTGGGCATCACCAACGATTATTCGAAAACAGCTAACTCGGATGTGGTGGTCATCACCTCGGGGATTCCCCGCAAGCCGGGCATGAGTCGCGAAGATTTGATCGGAACCAACGCCGGTATCGTGAAAAATGTGGCTGAAAATGTGCTGAAATATTCGCCCAACGCGATCATCCTGATGGTCAGCAACCCGATGGATACGATGACCTACCTGGCCAGCAAAATTTTGGGGCTTCCGCGCAACCGAATCTTCGGGATGGGGGGAGCATTGGACAGCGCGCGTTTCAAATGTTACCTGAGCAAGGCGCTGAATGCCAACTCGAACGAGATCGAAGGCATGGTGATTGGCGGACACGGCGACACGACGATGATTCCGCTCGTGAGCAAGGCGACCTACAAAGGGATTCCGGTGTCGGAATTTGCCGATGCCGCCACGCTTGAAAAAGTGGCCGCCGACACGATGGTGGGTGGCGCGACGCTGACCGGCCTGTTGGGTACCTCGGCTTGGTACGCTCCCGGCGCGGCCGCCGCTTATGTGGTCGAGTCGATCCTGAACGACCAGAAAAAAGTGGTTCCCTCCTGCGTTTCGCTCGAAGGCGAATACGGGCAGAGCGACATCTGCATCGGCGTTCCTGCCGTGATCGGGCGCAACGGGATCGAAAAAATCCTCGAAGTCAAACTGACCGCCGACGAACAGGCCGCCTTTGAAAAGAGCGCCGAAGCCGTCCGCAAAACCAACGCCGTTCTCAAAGAAATCGGCGCGTTGTAGTCACAATCAATGCCTAAACACCAAACCGCCCGTGGCATTTGCCACGGGCGGTTCTTTTAGAATCCCGCCTTCGACTGTTCTTAGAGAACCATCGCGCCTTTTTGAAAAAAGGCGCCCCAAAAACTTTTCTGCTTGTCTTTGCAGGGCGAAAATTCCCTGCGGGAATAATCCTCTTGTACGAGACACCCCTTAGCTTTCACGCAAGCGTGAGCAGGAGTGTCCCGCACAAGAGACATTCATCTCCTGCGGAGTGAATGTTTCCGCCCTGAAAACTCAACGGCCATTCAGTTTTATTGGATTCAACTTCAGATAAATAGTGGGACGAAATGAGTCTCAAGGAGACCACATTATTGCAGAAAGGTTGAATCCCCAATACACTGTTGCAGAATGGATTTTCAGGACGAAATTCCTGAAGGGATGATCGCCCTGCAAAGACAAGCACAAAAGTTTTCGGTGTCGCCTTTTACAAAAGGCGACGATTTGCGCCGCTTTCTAAAAGCGGCAGTCGGAGGCTGAAAAGAACAGTCACAGGCTGTTAAAACAAACCCCCTCATGCAAACTTGCATGAGGGGGTTTCGTGTAAGTTAGGTGTCAGCTCTCCTAACTGAGGAAGGTGATGAGCACCCCGGCGGCGACGGCTGAGCCGATTACCCCGGAGATGTTGCTCGACATGGCGTATTGCAACAGGTGGTTGCGCGGGTCGTATTTGATAGCGATGTCGTTGGCCACGCGCGAGGCCATGGGTACGGCACTCAGCCCGGTGGCTCCGATAAGCGGGTTGATCTTCTTCTTGGTGAAGAGGTTGATAAATTTCACCATAAAGATACCCCCGGCGATGGAGATCGCAAAGGCGAGGAACCCGCCGACCACGATGCCGATCGTTTGCCAATTCAGGAAGGCTTCGACGGTCATCGTTGCGCCCACGCAGAGGCCCAACAGGACGGTGGCCACGTTCATGATCGTGTTCGAGGCGGCATCGAAGAGGCGCGAAGTCGCTGTGCCGATCTCTTTGACCAAGTTACCGAACATCAACATCCCGACCAGCGGAACCGCCGACGGAACAAGGATGCCGACCAACGTACCGACGAAGAGCGGGAAGATGATTTTGGCCACCCGCATATTTTTGATTTCAGATTTCGACGGGTAGAGTTTTTCTTGCTCCTTCATGTTAATCATCAGCTCTTTCCGCGAGCAGGTCAGCTTAACGACCAGCGGAATGATGACCGGCACAAGGGCCATGTAAGAGTAAGCCGCAATAGCGATCGGCCCCAACAGGTGCGGAGCCAGTTTGATCGTGGTGAAAATAGCCGTCGGGCCGTCGGCTCCCCCGATGATCCCGAGTGAGGCCGCTTCTTGCAAGGTGAATCCCATAAGCACAGCCACCAACAGCGTGGCGAAGATGCCGACCTGAGCGGCCGCGCCGAAGATGGCCAGCCGCAAGTTACGCAACAGCGGGCCGAAGTCGGTCATGGCCCCTACCCCCATGAAGATCAGCGGCGGGAGTAACCCGGTCTTAATCAGCGAGTAATAGAGGTAGTTCATGATGCCGTAATCGTGAGCGATTTCGAGCAGGCTCATGTGCATGATCCCGTTCTCGTCGGTCGCCTGAACAACGCCCATCTCCCCACCGGGGAAGTTGGCCAACAGCACGCCGAAACCGATCGGCACCAGCAACAGCGGTTCATAGCCCTTTTTGATCCCCAAATAGAGGAGGACAAAGGCCAGCAGGAACATCAGCAGGATCGCCGGGTTTTCGGCGATGTTGCTGAACGCTGTCATTTCAAATAAATTATTGAGAATCTGCATGATGTGATAACTTATTTAAAACGGTCACACTATTTGATTTTCATCAACACGTCGTCCTCGTACACCGAGTCGCCGTTCCCGGCAACGATTTCGACCACCACGCCGTCGCGGTGAGCCAAAATGGCGTTGTAGGTCTTCATAGCCTCGACATAACCCAAGCGGTCGCCTTTTTTGAAGGTATCGCCGACTTTGATCGGTGCTTCCGATGTGTTTTTGGTCAGGAAGAATTTGCCTTCGAGGGGCGAGGGCAAGTCTTCGGCATCGGCGGCAGACACCGAAGCGGCGGCAACCGAAGCGGCGGCAACCGGAGCGGCTGTCGGTGCAGAGCCGGCGGCGGCGAGGTCTGCGCCAGCGGGAACGATGCTCACGCGGAACTGTTCGCCGTTGACATCGACCGTCAGCGTCTGCGGGGCGATCGTTGCAGAGCCTGAAGCCGCACTCTCTTTCGCCTTGCGTTTGGCCACATCTTCCTCGAAATCGGCTTTGGCCTTGCCCGACTTATAAGCCTCGTATTGAGCGGGGTGCATGGCGTACTCGAACAACTCTTCGTCGTCCTGACCCAATTCCCAACCCTGTTCTTTCATCAGCGCGCGGTATTTGTCGAGCGCGTCGGGGTAAGCGGCCTGCGGGTCGCCCGTGTAAAATTCGCGTCCCTGTTCTTTGGCCAGCGCGATGATTTCCGGGTCGAGTTTGCCCGGCAGACGACCGGCTTTGCCCAGGATCATGTCCCAAATATCGTCGGCGATCATCGACCAACGTTCCTTGCCCTTAATCATTTGGATCACGTTCATCAACGCGAGGTTTTTCACGTATTGGCTGAACGGGGTCACCAGCGGCGGATAGCCGATGCGCGGCCAAACGTAAGCCACCTCGTCGAAGAGCTTAATCAACAGGTCGTCCTGCGTAAGTTCCGGTTTGCCGTTTTTCTTCAGGTAACGGTTCACCCCCTCGATGTTGGTCTCCAAGTCGGCCATGAGGCTCCCCATCATCCCGCCCGGAAGCCCCGGAGCGATCAACAGCGAGTTCATCAGGCGGTTTTTCGGGTTGATGTACAGCCCGAGGAAGTCGTCCATAAAGCTCTGGGTCAGTGCGCGCACCTTCATGTAGGCCTCCATGTTGACCTCCGGCACTTTAAAGCCTGCCTCTTTCAGCATGGCCTGCACGGTCAGCAGGTCGGCGTGACCGGTACCCCACGAGAGCGGTTCCATGCCCACATCGACATAGTTACACCCCGCCTTGCACACTTCGAGGATCGAAGCGACCGAAAAACCGGGGCCTGCGTGGCTGTGGTAAGTGATCGGAATGTGCGGGTAATCTTTCTTGATGTTGGCCGTGATCTGCCCCAAGTCGGTCGGGCGACCGATCCCTGCCATGTCTTTCAGGCAGATTTCGTCGGCACCGGCTTCGATCAGCTCTTTCGCCATTTTGGTATAGTATTCGACCGTGTGCAGGGGCGAGAAGGTGATACTCATCGAGGCCTGCGAAATCATGCCCGCCGTTTTGGCATAGCCGATCGAGGGGATGATGTTGCGTGTGTCGTTCAGTCCGTCGAAGGTGCGGGCGATGTCGGTTCCCTGTGCCTTTTTTACCTTATAAAAGAGCTTGCGCACATCGGCAGGTACCGGACTCATGCGCAGACCGTTCAACGCCCGGTCGAGCATGTGGGTTTGAATGCCCGCTTCGTGGAACGGTTTTGTCCAGCGACGCACGGCAATGTTCGGGTTTTCGCCAAAGAGGAGGTTGACCTGTTCAAACCCGCCCCCGTTGGTTTCGACGCGGGCAAAACAGCCCATTTTGATGATTTCCGGAGCCACCCGTTCCAATTGGTCGACGCGCGGCACGTATTTTCCGGCCGACTGCCACATATCCCGGTACAGCAGGCTGAATTTTACTTCGTGTTGTTTGCTCATGATTATTTTGTGTTTATGATCTTCCTCTTTATTGGGGCTTCTTAAAAGTTCAAAAGACAAGGCTTGCGACCGAGACAAAAGCGCAGTGTACTAAAGGTACTCGAGCATTTTGGAGAGGGAGCGTAACGCAGTATTTTGGACTTTTTAGAAGCACCATTACTTCTTCTCTACTTTTTCCACCCGTGCTTTGCCGTTTGTCGCGATGTTAATCGCCGCCGTGATGGCCGCGAGCGTTTTGGCCGGTATCTCCGCCGCTTTTTTCACGACCGGAGCCACCTCCTGTTCCGGAAACCAGCGGTTAATCACCGCGATCAACCCCCGACTGCAGAAGATAATCAACAGCAGGGCAATGAAGACCGTCCCCATACCTACGGCCATCAGCATCAATGCGTCACTGAAAGAATTCATATTGTTTTGTTTAAATTTACGCTAAAAAGTGAAAAAAATCAGGCACAAGGTAGGCATTCCTTTTGAAAAAACGAAGCGTTTTTCCGAAAAAAAGAGCTGTTAGTTTGCTAACGGAAAACCGGCTCACCCGAACGCAATTATCCAGCCTCGCTCCGGGGAGGAATGAGATAAAAAGGGGATTAGAATGAGATGAGAGAGGGATTAAAGGCTCTTAGGCAATCTCCTTTGGTGAGGAACAATTGACAAACAAAATATCGCCGATGCCCTCGAACAGGGTGAAGAAATGGCCGCCGTCGCGATCCATGTCCTCCTGGTTAAAGCCGATCAGCGTCAGCCCGGCGTGCGATGAACGCTCTTCGAGAGCCTGACTGAAATTCCGCCCCTCGGGCAGGACAACGATCTCCACGTTGTTCATCGTGATGGGCAGTCGCCCCGAGGCCATGCGCTTTTCCAACTCTTCGCGCACGGCGGTCAGCTCGCCTTTGGCGCTGGTGAGGAATATTTTAATCGAACTGCGGTGCCAATCGGGGTGGGCAAGGATGATGTAGCCCAACAGGATCATGAAATTGGTATTCATCTCGTCCGCCTCCCGAATCCAGACGTGCAGGCCCCCCGCTGGGCGGATCAGGTGCTCGGAACCGGCGAAGATGCAGGTATCGAAATTGCCCGCCTTGACCAAATTGACGTTGTCCAAGATGCGCACCAACTCCTCCGGATAGCGTTTGTCGTACTCAAAGACCACCATGTTGTTCTCCATACCGGAGATCGACGGGGCTTGAATCACCTGCGCGATGGCCGAGGTGTAGGAGGGTGAGATCATCGTGTCGATGTAAAGCGTACTTCCGCGCTCCTTTTGGCTCTCCACCAACTCCTCCAAAACGGCCTGTGCCTGTTGGTGGGTGTCCGCGTTATAGAACCCTTCGATAAAATGGAAATAGGTGCCGAAGCCGTGCTGATAGCTGACCCATTTCATCAGTTCGAGCACTTTCTCCCGGTCGAACGAATGGGCCGAAATGCAGACCGCCGCCGGTCGCCAATCCTCTTTTTCCATCCCCTGCCGGTGTTTTTGCATATAGACCTGCAAATGGCGGTTGAGCTGAAAGAGTGCCCCTTTGAAAATGTTGACGATCCCTTTTTTATCCTTGTTGGCGCGTTCGATCCCGAGGTAAATGGCGATGATGAGCAAGTAGGAGATCACCGTGTACATCGGGTTAATCATAAACATCACCCACACCGACAAGAGAAATCCGGCCAGCGAAAAATACCAGCGCGATTTGAATCGGGGCCGGTACGAGGGCGGTGCCCCGAAGTGATTCAAAAACGAGTTCAGGCAGAGTGTGCCATAAGTGATGAGGTAAAACATGGTGATAACCTCGGCCACCGAATTGACATCGCCCAACAGAACAAAAACCAACGCGAGGGCAAACGTAAACAAGGAGGCGTTGTATGGCTCTTTCTCAGCCCCTTTTCCCCGAGCCAGAAAGAGGTTCATTTTGGGAAACGGCAACACTTTGTCACCGGCAATGGCTTGTAGGGTGCGAGGTGCCACCAACATGGCCCCGATGGCCGACGAGGAGGTGCTGGCCGCCAACCCCAACGGCACGACCACCGCGCCGAACAGGGCGATTCGCGACATAATCAGCTGGTCGGAGGCCAATTCGGCGGGCGAAGCCGAAACCGCAAGTTTCCACACGACCAACGAATAGATAGCCAATCCGGTAAATGTGGCGGCCATGGTGCCCAGCGGGATCGACTTGCCCGGATTTTTCAGGTCGCCACTCAGGCCGACCCCGGCGGTCATGCCCGTAAAGGCGGGGAAACAGATAGCGAAGACGATGAAAAATTGGTCGCGGTTGAAAAACCCGAAGTTGTCCGCCGGGGTGCTGAGCACACCCTCCGCCACCTCGATCGGCGCAACCGGTTTGCCCAAAAAGAACAGGGCGAGCGATCCGGCCAAAACCAAGGCGACGAAATAGAGCATTTTCAACCCGGAACCCGCGCCGTTTTTGAGCATGATAAAGGCACAGATCAGCAACGTCGGCACACTGATAACCTGCCGAGGCAGCTCCCATCCCGCCCATTGGTGCCACCAGTCGAAGAAAAATCCGAACGATTCGGCAAAGGCGACGATATAAAAAGCGATGCTGATGGATTGGGAAAGATACAAGGCGATGCCGATCGTCGAGCCGAGTTTCAAGCCGAACGATCGCGAGATGATGAAATAAACGCCCCCTCCCTCGACGCGGGTGTTGGTGGCTAACTCCGAGATAGCCAGCGAAGTAGGCAGGGTGATGAGGTGGCCGACGACGATGATCGTTATCGCCCCGAAAAATCCCAGCGTACCGACCGCATAGCCCAAACGCAGGAAGAGGATCGCCCCCAAAATCGAGGTGATCGCCGTAAAATAGACCGGCGCGGTCCCGAAACCGCTCTTCCTCTCGCCCACGGTGTTGGATTGTCTCTTTTCGGTCATGGTTTATCTCTTGCTCCGAACAAAGTTATTGATTTTTTGTCTTAAAACAAAGAAAGGGTACTTCGGGCTTTGCCCGAAGTACCCCTTTAAAATGATGATCGCTTTAGCTCAGTTGGGCGATTTGTTGTTGGAGGGCGGCGATTTTAGCTTCGGCGTCGGCTTTTTTGGCCTGTTCGCCCGCGACCACTTGGGCGGGAGCACCGGCCACGAAGCGTTCGTTGTTGAGTTTGGCCATCACCGTCCGCAAGAAGCCTTGTTGGTATTCGAGCGCGGCTTTGAGTTTGGTCAGCTCCTCTTCGATGTTGAGGTTGTCGCCGAGCGGGACGAAATATTCGGTGCTCTTGATGATAAAGGCCGAGGCGTTGTCGATCTTGTGGGTGGTCTCTTCGATGCTCGACAGGTTGGCCATCTTCATCACCACGGGGTTGTACCGCTCCCGGTAATTTTCGTCCGGTTTGACATAGAGGGTCAACGCCTCGCGGTTGGGGATGTTTTTCTGGCGGCGGATGTTGCGGATCGCTGTGATCGTCTCTTTGACCCCGTCAAATTCGGCGAGCAGGCGACTGTCGTACCCGGTGCTTTGAGGCATGGCGGTCAACATGATCGACTCCCCGTCGGCGCGTGTGCCGATCCGGTGCCAAATCTCTTCGGTGAAGAAGGGGGTGAAGGGGTGGAGCAACTGCAAGAGTTTCTCGAAGAATCCGAGCGTCGCCCGATAGGTCGGCCCGTCGATGGGCTGTTGATAGGCGGGCTTCACCAATTCGAGGTACCAGCCCGAAAATTCGTCCCAAAAGAGTTTATAGGTGCGCATCAGTGCCTCGGAGATGCGATATTGGTCGAAATCGGACTCAATCTCTTCGATCGCGCGACTCAGCGTGTGGCCAAACCATTCGGTGGCGATGGCGTTGTTGCGGCCTGTCGTCTCGCGGTAGGCGGGGTCATCGACGAGGGTTTCGTCGACCTGCCACGTTTGAACGAGGCGGAAGGCGTTCCACACCTTGTTGGCAAAGTTGCGCCCCTGTTCGACCAGCGCGTCGTCGTACATCAGGTCGTTCCCGGCGGCTGAGCAGAGGAGCATCCCCACGCGCACGCCGTCGGCTCCATACGTGGCGATCAGTTCGAGCGGGTCGGGCGAGTTGCCCAGCGATTTGCTCATCTTGCGGCGTTGTTTGTCGCGCACAATTCCGGTCAGGTAGACATTATTAAAGGGACGCTCGCCCCGGTATTCGTACCCGGCGATAATCATGCGCGCCACCCAAAAGAAGAGAATCTCCGGCGCGGTGACCAAGTCGCTGGTCGGGTAATAATAGCGGATGTCGGCGTTGTCGGGGTGGCGGATGCCGTCGAAGACCGAGATTGGCCAGAGCCACGACGAGAACCAGGTGTCGAGCACGTCTTCGTCCTGCCGCAGGTCGGCGATTTGCAGAGCGGGGTTGCCCGTCTTGGATCGCGCCAATTCGAGGGCTTGTTCCTCGGTTTCGGCCACCACAAAACCGCCCTCGGGCAGGTAATAGGCCGGGATACGGTGTCCCCACCAAAGTTGGCGCGAGATGTTCCAATCGCGGACATTTTCCATCCAATGGCGGTAGGTATTTTTGAACTTTTCGGGAATCAGCCGCACGGCATCCTCCATCACGGCCCGCAGGGCAGGCTCCGAAATCTCTTTCATCGCCAGGAACCACTGCATGGAGAGCTTCGGCTCGATCACCGCGTTGGTGCGCTCCGAAAAACCGACTTTGTTCGTGTAATCTTCGACCTTTTCCATCAGCCCGGCGGCTTCGAGGTCTTCGGCGATCTGCTGGCGCACGGCGAAGCGATCCATGCCGACATAGAGGCCTCCCCGTTCGTTGATCGTGCCGTCGTCGTTGAAGACGTCGATCGTCTCCAAGCCGTATTTTTCGCCGAGCATATAGTCGTTTACGTCGTGCGCCGGGGTGATTTTCAGCACCCCCGTACCAAATTCGATATCGACATAGTCGTCGGCAATCACGGGCACGGTGCGATTCACGAGCGGAACGATCACCTTTTTACCTTGCAGGTCGGCATATCGCGGGTCGGCCGGGTTGACCGAGACGGCCACGTCGCCCATGATCGTTTCGGGCCGTGTGGTGGCCACCACCACATAGCGGTCGGAACCTTCGAGGCGATAGCGCAGGTAATAGAGTTTGCCGTGTACCTCGCGGTGGATCACCTCCTCGTCCGAGACGGCGGTTTTGGCCGACGGATCCCAATTGACCATGCGCACCCCCCGGTAAATTTTGCCCTTATTATAAAGGTCGACAAAGACCCGGATGACGCTCTCGCTCCGCGCCTCGTCCATGGTAAAGGCCGTCCGCTCCCAATCGCACGAGGCACCCAATTTGCGCAACTGTTTGAGGATGATGCCTCCGTGTTTTTCGGTCCACTCCCAAGCGTGTTTCAGAAATTCGTCGCGGCTCAGGTCGTTTTTTTCGATTCCCTCGCTCTTGAGTTTCTGCACCACTTTGGCCTCGGTGGCGATCGAGGCGTGGTCGGTTCCCGGCACCCACAGGGCGTTGAACCCCTTCATGCGTGCGCGGCGGATCAGCACGTCCTGCAACGTGTTGTTGAGCATGTGCCCCATGTGCAACACGCCCGTCACGTTGGGCGGCGGAATTACAATGGTGTAAGGGGGGCGCGTGTCGGGCGTACTGCGGAACAGACGGTGTTCCATCCAGTAGTCGTACCATTTCTGCTCGATCTCGGCAGGGGTGTAAGCGGTTATCGTTTCCATAAATCAAATTTTCAATCCATCGCTGTCAGCTGCCCGCCGGTTTTTTCCGGAGCTTCTGCCATCCTGTCAGGGTAATGCGTTCGGCTTTGTTTTTGCTAATAACAAGGCACAAAGATAGAATTTTTGGAGGGAAAACAGATGAAGAGATCGTGATTTATTAACAAATCGAGCGTTTTAATCGGGTATAAATTGCAAGTACGGGCACAATTCCGTACTTTTGCTGGCTAATCGGAGAAGAAAAAATGAGCAAAAAATACAGAAAAAAGGAAGAACTTTCGGAAATAACGGACATTTTGGACGGACGGCACCAAATGATCCCCCTGATTACGTCGGAAGACGACGAGGTGGAGGTCGATGTGGCGGTGCCGGATGTGATTCCGATCCTCACCCTGCGCAGTTCGGTGTTGTTCCCCGGCGCGATAACCCCGATCACCGTGGGGCGCGAAAAGTCGATGCGGCTGGTGCGCGAAGTCAACGATCAGGGCGGAATTTTGGGTGCCGTGTTGCAACGCGAAGCCGAGGTCGAAAGCCCCGGTCCGGACGACCTGTACCGCGTGGGTACGGCGGCGCGCATCCTGAAAATCCTCGAAATGCCCAACGGCAACTTGACGGTCATCCTGCACGGGCTGGAAAAATTCGAGATTCGGGAGTTCGTCTCCTCCGATCCCTATTTCAAGGCGTCGGTCAATGTCCTGAAAGACAGCATTCCGGATAAGAAAAATGTGGAGTTTGATGCCTTGGTCGATTCGATCAAGGACGTGGCACTCCACATCATCCACATCTCTCCCTCCCTGCCCAAAGAGGCTTCGTTTGCGATCAAAAACATCGACAGCAACCGGGGGATCATCAACTTCGTCTGCGCCAACATGGATTTGCCCGATGCCGATCGGCAGAAGCTGTTGGAGGCTCCGGGGCTTCTCTCCCGGGCGAAATACCTGTTGGAGATGCTGGTGCGCGAACAACAGCTGTTGGAGCTGAAGAACGAGATTCAGAGCAAGGTCAAGGAGTCGATCGACGAGCAACAGCGCGACTATTTCCTCCAACAGCAGATTCGCACCATTCAGGAGGAGTTGGGCGGCGACCCGGTTGAAAAGGACTTGGACGAACTGCGCGAAAAAGCCGAGGGCAAGAAGTGGAGCGCGGAGGTCGAAGAGATTTTCTACAAGGAGCTGGCCAAAATGGAGCGGATGAACCCGGCGGTGGCCGAATATTCGGTGCAGTTGAATTACTTGCAACTGATGCTCGAATTGCCGTGGCTGGAGTATTCGAAGGATAATTTCGATTTGATTCACGCCCAAAAACAGTTGGACAAAGACCACTTCGGCATGAAGGAGGTCAAGGATCGCATTTTGGAACATTTGGCGGTGCTCAAGCTCAAGGGCGACCTGAAATCGCCGATCATCTGCCTTTACGGCCCTCCGGGCGTGGGTAAAACCTCGCTCGGTAAGTCGGTGGCCGAAGCCCTCGGGCGCAAGTTCGGACGCATTTCGCTGGGTGGTCTGCACGACGAATCGGAGATCAGGGGTCACCGCAAAACCTACATCGGGGCTATGCCGGGGCGGGTGATTCAGACCATTCGCCGGGCGGGAACGTCGAATCCGGTCGTCATTTTGGACGAAATCGACAAGGTCGGCTCTCAGAGCAACCACGGCGACCCGTCGTCGGCGCTGTTGGAGGTGCTCGACCCGGAACAAAACTCGACCTTCCACGACAACTATTTGGACATCGAATACGACCTCTCCAAAGTGCTCTTCATTGCCACTGCCAACGACATCGGTGCCATTTCGCCCGCCCTGCGCGACCGAATGGAGATGATTAACATCGCGGGCTATATTTTGGAGGATAAAATCCAAATCGCTAAACGCCACCTGGTGCCCAAGCAGTTGGAGGCACACGGCGTGGGGGCGACGGACTTTAAACTGCCGGTCAAAATGATCGAAAAGATCATCGCCGGGTACACCCGCGAGTCGGGGGTGCGCGCACTCGACAAGCAGATCGCCAAGTTGGTGCGTTACCGGGCCAAAAACATCGGCTTCGGAGAAAAATTCGTGCCGGAACTGAATGCCGCCGAGGTAGAAAAGATATTGGGTGTGCCCCGTTTTTCGAACGATATGTACGAGGGCAACGAGATTCCGGGCGTGGTGACCGGGCTGGCGTGGACCGAAGTGGGCGGGGAGATTCTCTTCGTCGAGTCGTCGATCAGCAAAGGCAAAGGGGTGTTGACCATGACCGGGAACTTGGGCGATGTGATGAAGGAGTCGGCCACGTTGGCTTTGCAGTGGATACGATCCAACGCCCAGCCCTTAGGCATTCCGGAGGAGAAACTCTCCGGGTTCGACGTTCACGTCCATGTACCCGAGGGAGCTATTCCGAAGGATGGCCCGAGCGCGGGAGTGACGATGGTCACTTCGTTGGTTTCGACCTACACCGGTCGGCGGTTGCGGAAAAACATCGCCATGACCGGCGAGACGACCCTGCGGGGGCGTGTGTTGCCGGTGGGTGGCATCAAGGAGAAGATTTTGGCGGCCAAACGCGCCGGCATCAAGGAGATCATCCTGAGCGAACGAAACCGAAAGGACATCCTGGAAATTCAGCCGGAATACCTCAAAGGGCTGGAATTTACCTATGTGCAGACGAATACAGATGTATTAAACCGCGCACTGCTTTAGCATAATGGAAGCTATTCGGGTAAAAGATACCGACGACCTGCCCGAGGTGGCCGATCTGCTTTTGCAGATGCTCCGCCCCGGCGGGGTCGTGGCCTTTTACGGGGAAATGGGAGCGGGCAAGACCACCCTCATCCGGGCGATTTGTGAGCGATTGGGGGTGCAGGACAATGTCAACAGCCCCACCTTTTCAATCGTCAACGAATACCGCACCGAGGCCGGGGAGCCGATTTTTCATTTCGACTTCTACCGCATCGACCGCCCCGAAGAGGCCTTGGATTTTGGCTCGGAAGAGTACCTGTCCAGCGGGTACCGTTGCCTGATCGAATGGCCAGAAAAGGTCGAGAGCCTGCTGGCGGACGACATCGACCGGGTCTATATCCGGGTGAGTGCGGACGGAGCGCGCGAAATCACCGTCAATCCCTAATGAAACTAATACAAGCCCAAAATACTGCGTTACGCTCCCTCGCCAAAATGCTCGAGTACCTTTGTACACTGCGCTTTTGTCTCGGTCGCAAGCCTTGTCTTTTGAGCTTGTATTAGTTTCATTGTAAGTAAGGTACAACCCTATGAAGAAAGAAGAACAACTATCGGCATCGAAAACAGTCGCATCGACCTCAACGGACGATTCGCGCCGGGGTGTCTTTCCCGATTGGAAAGACATTTTGGCGATTTTCTTTGTCTTTCTGGTGGTCAATCTGTTGAGCACGGTTTTGGTTCGAGCTTTGCCCGGGGGAGCGGTCGCCGGGTGGGGTATCTTCGGGGTTTATACCGTGACCCTTGCCGCGACAATCGCCTTTGCCCTTGCCCGAGTGCGCCGCAAGGAGGGGAGCGCGCGCGGGTGGCTTCGCCTCTCGTTTCGGGGCTTTAATCCGACCGTTATTTTGGTCGGTATTGTCCTGATGTTGGCGGCCAGCGTGGTGATCGAGCCGTTGATCGAACTATTCCCTTCCGAATGGTACGATTTGGTCGATCAGCAATTGGCCAATGGTGGTTGGGCCATGTTTACCGCCATCGTCATGGCACCGCTCTGCGAGGAGATGCTCTTTCGGGGGATTATTCAGGGCGGCATCACCCGCAAACGGGGCAGTTGGGCGGGGGTGTTGATCGCCTCGGCCATTTTTGGCATCATCCACGGCATCCCGCAACAAATCGTGGCCGGTTTTGTACTGGGGATCGTTATCGGGCTGGTTTACGACCGAACCGGCTCGTTGCTTTCAGTGGTCGTTCTCCACGCGATCAACAATGCACTCTCTGTCTTTCTGTCGATTTTTGAAACCGACAGCGGCTTGGAAGAACAGTCGTTGCGCGAGCTGATCGGCTCGCCGGAGTGGTACTGGACGCTTTATGGGGCGTGTGCCCTGCTCTTGGTCGCTTCGCTGGCCGGAGTGATCGTCTCGATTCGTCGCTCTCGGAGGCAGGAAATAGCCTGAAAATAAAATTAATTGCTATCTTTGTCTTTGGAACTTTTATGTAGACGGAATTTGCTCAGACGCTTTAAATACCTGACACTTCTCGGCCTGATGGGGATTCTCCTTGTCGGATGCCGGGATTTTTCGTTTACCTCCTTCATGCGGGGCGAGCCGCTGGCCACGGTCGGTGACAAAAAGCTCTATGCTGAGGACGTGCAGACCCTCTTTGCGGGGATGACTCCGGAGGATAGCCTGAAATTGCTCAGCTCTTATGTCGACTCGTGGGTCAAACAACAGCTCAAAATCCAGCAGGCCGAATTGGCTTTCCCGGACGATCAGGAGCGGATCACCCGTATGGTCGACGATTACCGCAACTCGCTGTTAATCTACGAGTACGAAAAACAATACATCGACCAGCGGTTGGATACCGCCGTCTCTGCCGGTGAAATTCAGGCTTATTACGAGACCCACCCGGACGAGTTTCGGCTGACCGTTCCGCTGATTAAGGGGGTGGTCGTTCGTTTCCCCGTGGGCTTCCGGCAGGAGGGGCAGATGCGCATCATGGCGCTCTCCGGACGGGCCGATCGCCTGCAAGATTTGGTCGATGTGGCCATGAAAAACAACCTCCCTTTCCGCGAGTTCACCGATTGGGTCGAGTTGGGCGAGATGACCGCCTTTTTGCCCCGGCAGAGCGAGGCCGAAAGTGCACGGATGTTGGCTTCGGCCCCTTTTTACGAGGTGACACAGGGCGATAACCGCCATTTTATCGTGATGACCGACGTACTGCAAGCCGGGAGCCTCATCCCGTTGAGCCGGGCGCAGAGTACCATCCGCACCCTGATCGTCGCCCGCCGGAAACAGGAGTTGGTTCGCCAAATGGAGGACGACCTGCTGAACAACGCGCTCCTGCGCAAGGAGGTCAGAATCGAAGTCGATTCGATCATTGCGCCCCCCGAAGCACAACCCATAGAAGAGATATTGAAAATTATTCCGAATAACCAAGAACCGACAGAATGAAAAGAATAGGCCTGGTTTTAATAGCACTCCTTGCCGGAGTATTCGCAACGACAGCTCCCTTGCGGGCACAGGACAACACCCAAATTGGCGAGGAGATCGTCGCCGTGGTGGGAGGTTCGATGATTATGTGGTCGGATGTGGTGGAGATGATGCACCTGATCGAAGCCCAACAGCGCGCCGAGGGCTATACCTCCAACCGCGAACCGCGTTGCGAGGCGTTGGAAGAGCTGTTGTTGCAGAAAATGCTGGCCAATCAGGCACGGCTCGACTCGCTGGCCGCCGATATGACGACGGTCGAACAAATGGTCGAAGCGGAGGTCAACCAGCTGATGTTGGAGTATGGTTCGTTGTTGGCCGTCGAGGCCGCGCTCCGCAAGCCGGTTTACCAAATTCGGGACAACCTGCGCGAGAAATACACCGACATGGCACTGGCTCAAACCATGGAAATGACTATCCGGAGCGGAACCGAGGTCACCCCTGCCGAGGTCGAGCGTTTTTACCGCCGGATGAATCGCGACAGCCTGCCGATGACCCCGGAAATGTATATGTACTCCCAAATCGTGATGTACCCCCCGTCGCTGGATGCGGCCAAACTGCGGGCACGGGAGCGGTTGTTGGAGTTACGCCAACGCATCATCGACGGCCAAAATTTCGGTACGCTGGCTCGGCTTTACTCGGTCGATACTGGAACCGCCAGACAGGGGGGCGAGTCTGATTTTACCCCGCTCGACGGGTTGGTGCGTCCCTTTAGAGAGGCATTGGCTCGCCTTCGCCCCGATCAGATTTCGCCCGTGGTCGAGACCGAATACGGCTTCCACATCATTCAAATGATTGAAAGCCGGGGCAATGACTATCGCTTCCGCCACATCCTGATTAAACCCGAATACACGACCGAGGAGATGACCCAAACGGCTCAACGTCTGGACAGTGTCGGTCAGCTGATCCGCAACGGGGAGCTGACCTTTGCCGAGGCGGCTTTGCAATATTCGCAGGACGATTACACCAAATTCAACGGCGGCCAGGTGACCAACCGCGAGATCGTCGAGCTGTACGGGGCGAGTGCGCGAGCGACGACCAATCGCTTTACCCGGGAGGAGTTGTACGGCGACTACCAAGCCCTGCGCCTGCTAAAGCCCGGCGATATTTCGACCTCCTACATGACACAGGACGTTCAGGGGAATCAGCAGGTCAAGATCGTGAAGCTCGACGAGATCATTCCCTCGCACCGAGCCAATATCAACGAGGATTACAGCAACATCGAAGATATGGCCATCGTCGAAAAACAGCAAAAAAAATACAACGACTGGCTGAGCGAGAAGATCGCCGCCATGTACGTGCGGATTGATCCGAAATACCAGAATTGTGACTTTGTTTACGATTGGGTCAAGTAATCGAATCAGCGAGGTGAAGCGTTTGTTGTACAGAGGCATTTTCCTTGTGGGGTTGGCGTTGATGGCCGTCACCACGGCGGGGTACGGGCAGTCGTATGCCACGATTGATTACGACGCTCAGGACAGCTTTTCGGTGCTCGTGCGCGACTCGGTGGCCACGGCGTTGGTTGGCGAAGTGATCTTTCACCACAACGGAGCCCTTATCACCTGCGACAGCGCGGTGTTGTACAACAGCCGCAATTACGTCGAATGCTTTAATAACGTCATCATCAACAAAGACTCGACATACGTCTATGGCGATCGCGCCGATTTCAACGGGGAGACCAACATCGCCCATGTCTTTGCCCCGATCATCAAGACCATCGACGGCGACGTGACCATGTACTCCTACGACATGGAGTTCAACACGTTGACCAACATTGGCCGGTACACGACCGGCGGAACGATCTCGCAGAAAGACAACCTGATGGAGTCGCGTCAGGCCATTTATCACGCCGACGAACGCCAATTGTACCTTGTCGATCAGGTGGTTGCGCGCAACGAGGAGTACATCATCCAGACTGACTCGATGGGCTACAATTTCGACACGGAGGTGATCGACTTTTACCGCCCCGCCCGGATATGGAACAGCGACGGCGACTTCCTGACCGCCGACCGGGGCAGTTACGACCGGATCAACGACACCTATCGTTTTACCGAAAATTCGTACATCCTGACCGCCGATAATCAGGAGGTTATGGCCGACAGCATCACCTACATCAAGTCCCGGCAGTTGGCTTACCTTTTCAATAACATCCAGCTCTACGATCCGGAACAATCGGCTTACCTGTTTGGCGATTACGGCGTTTACTTCGAAGAGAGCGGGCAAGCCATCCTCACCGACAACCCTTCGGGGATCGGGTACGACAACCAGGGCGCGGAAACCGACTCGGTCTTCCTGCGGGGCGATACGATCTTCCTGCACGCCATTCCGCGCGAGGAAACCTTTGACGCTCAATGGGTGGCGCGCCTGCGACTGCCCGGACGGGAGGAGTTGGACACCACGTCATTCGCCCGCGCCGACAGCCTGCTTCTGCAACGCCCGGATTCCCTGCCGCCCGACTCGCTGAGCCGCTGGGGACATCTGTATGGCGCGGATGCCGATACAACCCTCTTGGAGCAGGGGATGCGGGGCATCGTCCCCGGCCAATTGGAAGAACCGCCCGAAGCGTTGGCCGATTCGCTGGGGCAATTCGTTCCTGCAACGGATTCATTGGCTGTGCCCGTCCCACTGGCCGATTCGCTCGGGGTGACAGCCAATATACCTCCAACCCCGCCCGACTCGCTCGCGGTTTCTGGGGTCGATTCGTTGACCCTTTCCTTGCCTGATTCGTTGGCTGTTTCCTTGCCTGATTCGTTGCCACCCGATTCGCTCGCGGTTTCCGAAATCCAAACTCCGCCCGATTCCCTTCCGCTGACCAAGCGGCAAATTCGCCGACAGGAGCGGCTGGAACGGCGCAGGGCACGGATGCGGGAATACGCCGTGGAGCAGGGGTTGATCCCCGCCGATTCGTTGGGCGAGGCAATGGATTCATTGGCGGTCGATTCGTCGGGCGCACTGGCCGATTCGCTGGGGCAGGGCGTACTTGAGACGGATAGCCTGTCGGGGGGCGATTCGTTGCAACGGATCATCCGCTCGGTAGGCAACGTCAAGATTTATCGTTCCGATTTACAGGCCGTTTGCGACTCGCTGGTCGCTTTTTCGATTGACACGACCGCCCACTTCTACGTCCGTCCCATTCTTTGGAACGAGAACAATCAGGTCACGGCACAAGATGTTCACCTCTACTCGCGGGACGAACAGTTGGTGCGCGCCGAGTTTGTGGGCGGGCCGATCATGGCGCAATGGGTCATCGACTCGCTCTTCAATCAGGTGACGGGCGATCGCATCGAGGTCTTTTTCCGCGACAACGAGATTCAACGGATGGAGGTGTTGGGCAACGCCAAGAGCTATTATTACGAGCAGGAGGCCGATAAACCCAGCCAAATCGGTGCGTTTATGGACATCACCAGCCGCGACATGATCTTCCGTTTCGACAGCACGCAGATCCGGCAGATTGTTCCGATCATGAACGTCAAGACCACCCAATACCCCATGCTCCGCATCCCCGAGGATCACACCCAGCGTTTTCCGGGCTTCAGTTGGATGCCCGGGCTTCGTCCCATGAGCAGGCATGAGGTGGTCGACCGCGAGATTCGCCCCTCCCAGCAGGAGGCGAGCCGCTCGATACCTTATCCCCGTTTTCAGATCACCGACCGGATGCAGGCCGATAAAAAACGTTTCATCGAACAGGATCTATGGCGCGATCGCAACGATACGCTCTCTATCGACCCGGCTTTTTTCTTCAATCTCGTTCCCGAATAGAGATTGGAACAGATGTTGTACATCCCGGTAAAATGGCGTATCTTTGACTTTTAAAAACAAAACATACTGAATGAGTAATAACTTATTGGAAACCATCGTCGAAGCCATTGACGATAAAAAGGGCAACGACATTGTAAGTTTGGACCTGAGTGAGCTGGACGGCGCGATTGCCAGCCATTTTGTTATTGCCGATGCGCTGTCGAATGTGCAGGTGGCGGCCATCGCCGACGGGGTGGAAGAGGCGGTCGAAAAGGAGTTGAAGCAACGGGTGATCCGGGTCGAGGGCAAACAGAACGGCCTGTGGGTCGTAATGGACTATGGCGACATTATGGTACATATTTTCCAGAGCGAAATGCGCCCCTTCTACAACCTCGAAGAGCTTTGGGCCGATGCCGACCTGACCCGTTACCGGTTCGATTAATAAGATTTTAACAACAGACTACTATATTTATGGCTAACAATACACCTCACAATAGACCCCCTCAGCGTCGCCCGGCCGGATTTCGGCCTGTGACGTGGGGCTATCTGCTGATCGCGGCACTGATTATCGGCTATTGGATGATGGGCAGCGGCTCTTCGCCGAAAGAGAGCACGTGGGACGAAGTGCGCACGGAGTACCTCGACCGGAACGATGTCGAAAAGATCGTCATCATCAACCGCGAAACGGCGGAGGTCTACCTCAAAAAAAGCCGGGTCACCGAACTGTTGAACGACCCGAAATACAAAAGCCTGCCCATGGAGGGGCCGCAATTTGTCTTCAACATCGGCTCGCTCGACTATTTTCAGAAAAATTTCGAACGCTATGAGATGGAATATCCGCAGTTCTCGCGGGTGCCTCTCTCGTTCGAGACGCGCCGAAGTGTGTGGACGGACATTCTGCTCACGTTCCTCCCCTTCATCCTGATTATCGCCCTGTGGATATTTATCATGCGGGGCATGAATCGCGGAGCGGGCGGCGGCGGTGGCGTAGGCGGCGGCGTGTTCAACGTGGGCAAGGCCAAGGCGCAGATGTACGACAAGGACACGAAGGTCAAAATCACGTTCAAGGACGTTGCCGGCCTGCAGGAGGCCAAAGTCGAGATCATGGAGATTGTCGACTTCCTGAAAAACCCGAAAAAATACAGCGATTTGGGCGGTAAAATCCCCAAAGGAGCGTTGTTGGTCGGCCCTCCGGGGACGGGGAAAACCCTGCTGGCCAAAGCGGTAGCCGGTGAGGCCGATGTGCCTTTCTTCTCGATCAGCGGTTCCGATTTTGTCGAAATGTTTGTCGGCGTGGGGGCTTCGCGGGTGCGCGACCTCTTCCGGCAGGCCAAAGAAAAATCGCCCTGCATCGTCTTCATCGACGAGATCGACGCGATCGGTCGGGCGCGCAGTAAAAATGCCGGATACACCTCCAATGACGAACGCGAAAACACGCTGAATCAGCTCCTTACCGAGATGGACGGCTTTGGCACCAATGCCGGGGTGATTATTTTGGCGGCAACCAACCGGGTCGACATCCTCGACAAGGCGCTGTTGCGCGCCGGACGCTTCGACCGCCAGATTCAGGTCGAATTGCCCGAGGTCGGCGAACGGGCGGAGATTTTCAAGGTGCACCTGCGCAACCTGAAGCTCGACCCGAGCTTGGACACCGACTTTTTGGCCAAACAAACACCCGGATTTTCGGGAGCCGACATCGCCAACGTCTGCAACGAGGCGGCCCTGATTGCCGCCCGCAACAACAAAAATCAGATCGAAAAGCAGGACTTTTTGGATGCGATCGACCGCATCGTGGGCGGCTTGGAACGGCGCAGTGTCGTCATCACGCCCGAGGAGAAAAAACGCACGGCCTACCACGAAGCGGGTCACGCGACCGTCAGCTGGATGTTGCAATATGCCCATCCCCTGCTCAAGGTCACAATTATCCCGCGCGGGCGGGCTTTGGGTGCCGCTTGGTACCTGCCGGACGAACGCCACATGACCACGCGCGAACAGTTTATGGACGAAATGGCCGCCACGATGGGTGGGCGCGCCGCCGAGATGATCCACTTCGGGGTGCTCTCGACCGGGGCGATCAGCGACTTGGAAAAGGCCACCAAAGCCGCCACGGCCATGGTTGCCTATTACGGCATGAGCGAAGTGGTGGGCAACGTGAGCTATTACGATTCGACCGGGCAAAACGAGTTTTTCGCGGGCAAACCATACAGCGAGCAAACGGCCGAACTGATTGATGCCGAGACCAAACGACTGACGCAGGAGTCTTATGAAACGGCGGTGCGCATCTTGCGGGAGAACGAAAAAGGGTTCCTCGAATTGGCTCACCTGCTGTTGGATCGGGAGGTGATTTTCACCGAAGACGTAGAACGCATCCTCGGGCCTCGTCCGAAGACCGCTGAGCCGGAAAAGGTGCCCGAAGCGATTGCCGAGGCTCTGAAAAAGGAGCGCGAGCAAGCGATCGCCGTAGCCGACGACACCGACAAACCCTCTGCCGAACAGGTTTAATCCGTTAAAGATGAAGAGTTTGGTAAAACGAACCCTGAGCGGCGCGGTGTTGGTGGCGATTATGGTGGGGGCGATTCTCTGCTCCCCGCTGACGCTGTTGGCGTTGGTCGTCGCGGTGACAGTCGGCTCGCTCTATGAGTTTTACCGGCTATCTATTCCTGATTCGAAAAAGATTTACCCGCCGATTGTCCTCGGCGCGGTGGCGGTTGTGGCCGCCTATTTGGTTGTTTGGCAAATCATTCCACCGCAGGGCCTCTTTCTGTTGCTTCCGCTATTCCTTTTGTTGCTGATTGGCCGGATTTTCTGCCAAAACGGCGGAACGCTTGATGCAGGGGGTGTACAGACTTTGGGTGCGCAGGCGTTAGGACTGATTTACATCGCCCTTCCCCTCTCGCTCTTGCCCGCGTTAGGTGTACAGATCGGGGCGGACGGCGCGCCAGCGTATAACGCCGGGGTGGTGCTATTTTATGTGATCCTGATTTGGATCAACGACGTGGGAGCCTATTTGGTCGGCATGACATTGGGCAGGCATGGCAAACACCCGCTGTGCAAACGCCTTTCGCCCAAAAAATCGTGGGAGGGCTTCTTTGGCGGGCTGATTTTTACCGCCGTTGCTGCCGTTTGGTTGGGCGCGCGGATGACTGGGGCAGAAAATACTCCGGTGTGGGGATGGATTGTTGGAGGAGTTGTATTAACTTTGTCCGCCGTTGCGGGAGATTTGGTCGAGTCGATGTTTAAACGGGAAGCCGGTGTAAAGGATTCGGGAAACCTGATTCCCGGCCACGGCGGTCTGTTGGATCGGTTCGATGCCATGTACCTCTCCCTGCCGTTTGTTTATTTATTGACCCAATTGATGCGTTGATCCCCGCGATCGACACACACTATAACGATGAAAATTCACCGAGAAGGCTTTCGAATCATTACCGTGACCGCCCTGTTTTGGGGCGTGGTGGCCTTGTTGGCCGTTGTCTTTCTCTCCGGGTGGGCGATGTGGAGCGTGGTGGGGTTGGCTGTGGTGGGCACTTTGTTCATCGTGCGCTTTTTCCGCGAGCCGAAGCGGTCGCTTTTGCAGGACGATCGGGCGGTTTATGCCCCGGCCGACGGAACGATCGTTATTATCCAGGAGGCCGAAGTGGCCGAATACCTCGGCGAGCGGCGAATGCAGGTCTCGATTTTCATGTCGATTTGGAACGTCCACATCAATTGGTTTCCGGTGGGCGGAACGGTCGCCTATTTCAAGCATCATCCCGGCAAATATTTCATCGCCTCACTCCCGAAAGCCTCTGAACTGAATGAACATACCACGGTGGTCGTGGATACCGGGCGTGAAAAAATCTTGTTTCGGCAGATCGCCGGTTTTGTGGCGCGCCGCATCGTCCCCTATGCCAAAGCGGGCGAGCAGTTCGGGCAAAACACCCAATGCGGATTCATCAAATTCGGCTCACGGGTCGACCTCTTCCTGCCGTTAGATGCCGAAATTTTGGTCAAAAACGGACAAAAAGTCACCGGCACCCAGACGGTGATCGCCCGGCTGTAAGGGCTTGTTTTTGAAATAGCCAATCCGCTTCAAGTCCAATAAAATATTGGTATTTATTTTGGAGGTTTCAGAAATTTTTATTATCTTTCGCAGAAGGAGTTTGTGAAAGTGATCTCAATGAAGTTTTGTAAGTAAAGGAGGAAAATTAGTGATCCATTTTTCGAGCCTATCGTCGAGGCAATTTTTCGGGTTCGAACCGATGGCTTACCGGGGTAAGTCGAGGGTCGAAGCTGAAAAAGGGGCCGACGAGAGGCCGATAAAATGGTTCGATAATTTTTCGACTTTGCTTAATCATTGACAAGATTCCGAACTTGGCTGTGGCAGGGTGATAGGCTTCTTTATTGCATGAAAATATTGATTAATAACGCGAATCCGGTTTTTGGGCAATTTCTGTCGCATCGCTTGGTGATGGACGGGAATACCGTGGTTCATGCCGAAAATGACAGCGACATGATCGACAAGGCGGCGGCAGAGGATTTCGACCTGATCGTTTTTATCTCGACCCGCCTCTGTGTCTCCGACACCTGCCCCTTGCGGGAGCTGACCCAACGGGGAAAAGTCATCGTGCTCTCCTCCATTTACGACGAAAAGGCGGTTATGGAGGCCTATCGCATGGGGATCAGTATGTACATGACCCTGCCCGTCGACCCAGCTCGTTTTATTCGGAAAGTACGATCGCTATAAAAATCAAGCCAATGGCCCAGACCGTATTCGATACCTTGCTCTACTGCTTGTGCTTCTTTTACGGGCTTATTCTGCTCGGCTCGATCGGCCTCTATGGCTGGAGGTTGCTGAGCCGGGGGGTGCGGGCGAGCTATACCCAAAAATTGTTTGAATGCCTCCAGCCGCAGGATCATCTCCCCTCGATGGTCTTTCCGGAGATTGAATATGCCTTCAACCGGCGGGTGCTGATTCACCTGCTAACGCGCCTTGCGCCCATGTTGGAGGGGGTCGAAGGGCGCATCCTCCGCCTGATTATCCACGACAACGGGCTGGATCGCCAAATTCTCCAAGATTGTCGATACCACGACGATTACCGCAAGGTCGAATCGCTCTCGGTCTTTATCGAAACACCCATCCCCGAGGCCATGATGAACGAATTGCACCATTTTTTGGATAGCCCCAACAACGAATTGCGGATGGTCACGCTGTTGGTGTGGCTCAATCAGGAACCCGCCCAGCTAATTGAGCGGCTGGCCGGTTACCCCCACGAGTTGAGCGACCGGGATTGCGCCAATATCTATGCGCTGGCTCAACGGCGCAACATCCCCGTGACAGGGGTCGAAGCCCTGACCCATTCGCCCAACCCTTCGGTGGTTCGTTTTGGTCGCAGGGCACTCAAACTGAACGGAATGTAACCTATGATTTCGGCACTCCTTCTGTTTCTTTTTTGGTTGCTGATCGCATTTTATACGACCTGCGGCATCCTATCCTTTTGCCGGACAGTTCGTTACCGCGACGTGATGGTCGACTTGGATGCCGAGCGGATCGCCCACCAACCTTTTCAGCCCAAAATCTCGGTGGTCGTCCGTTGCGACTTGCGTGAGACCAAAGACACTATTCCCAAAATTCAAGCCTTGATGGCACTCAATTACACCCGCTATGAGGTGATTCTGATCGCAGGCTCCGCCGGTCACCCCAAATCTTTCGGGCGGATATTGGATTATTTCGAGTTGGATCCTCGACCGATTCCCGAAGAGTGGAACGCCCTGCGTTATCCGATCCGAGGGAGATACCGAAGCCGTTCCCGCCTCTATAACCGCCTGACGATCATAGACAAAGATTTTGCGGCGGACGACGACCTGCGCCGCACCGGCGCGGTGGTCAGCCGGGCGGATTATATGCTTTTTGTCCGTTCGCTGAACAACGAACTTTCACAAAACAGCTTGGCGCGGCTGGCGATCATGAAGATGCGCGACCCGGCCGGGCACGTGACCCCCATTCGTGGCGTGGCGCGGTACGCTTGTGGAAAAGGACGAGGAGTTCGGGGCAACCTGTTTCGTACCCTGATGGAGCTATGCAACTTGCGGCGTATCTATCTGGTGGGGTGCATCAAACGGGACGATTTCGGGCAATTTGTCGTCTTGGAAGATACTTCCGGCAAACGGGGGCGGGAGGAGTTTGTCCTGCAACCTCAAGTGGTTTTACACCGACCCAACCGGCTGAAAAACTACTTGAGTCAACTCGCTCCGCGCCTGCGGTTTAGCACCCCTCGCGGGCGGCTAATCTCCGGCATGGAGTTTATGTTGGGCGTGCTCTTTTGGGCGACGGGGCTTCATGTGTTGTTTACGCCGGGGGTTGTCAACGAAGATTTTTATTTCCTGCTCTCCGTTTACCTCTTGCCGTTGATTTCCAATACGTTCACGATTTTTGTCGGGGAAATTTTGTTAGAACCCAAGTTCCGCATCGGCTTTATTTTCCGCCTGTTGTTGCTCTCGTTTGTCGAAACCTTTCTGTTTTGCCTCTGCCTGCCGTGGGTGTGGATCATTAGAGTCTGTTTAAAATTTATATCTCTCGTTCTTTGCACCACATTTCGGCGCTTTTTTCACCCACGAGTTGTTAAATAGGAACCACTATTCGCCGCCTCGTGCGCAAAAAAATCGCTCGAAATGTGGCACAAATGACTTCGGATACAAAATTTAAACAGACTCTTAGCCGATTGTACCATTTGAAGCCTTTCGCGGCTCGTCGGACACCGTTGACCGTCTAATAATTTCCAAAGTGGCAGGCCCTTGACACATCAGCAGATCGAGGATGCTCAGGTTGGGAACAAATTCCATTTTTTCGGAAAACACCTGATAATAAGGCTCCGGGCGAAAGGCCGGGTCGGGTCGTTGTAGGCGGGGTTTGTCGGAAAAAGCGTTCCTGAAATCCTTTTCCGGTACCACTTCCCGCAGGTAATCGTCGGAATAGTTAATCGCGGGCTGAACCCCTAATGCACCAAAAATAGCCTGTTGCAACGCCTCGTTTAGCTCCCACAAATAGTCAAATCGCTGGCTATAAAAACGCTCGAATGTGTCGGCATAGTGATCGAAATAGGGCGAATTTTTATAGGCCGAGTGGATCGAATGCCAATGTTGGTGTTGCCACCGTTTTGAATGGTCGATCCGCACCTGGAGAATCGGCGTTTTCTGCCCCGAGGTTTTGTGCACGGGGACAATCAACGGGATCACCCCGTCGGCCCCCAAGATCAGGCAGCGGTTTCGCCCGCTTTGTTTGACAAAATTTTCATGCCGCTCGATGACCACCGCCTCCCTGCCCTGAAGCAGTTTGGTGTAATATTGAATGTTCCCCAGGTAGGCGGTCGAAAGGATAAGCATAGCGGCGGTATTTTTTCACGGCAAAGGTAAAAATTATTACCTTTGAACCCATATTTGAGTGGAGCAGTGAAAGGGAACAGAGGCGAAGGCATAGTCCACCTGATGGCGATCGGCGTGGTGACGGTGTGGGGGATTACGTACATTTCGACCAAAATCCTCCTGCAAAACGGGCTGACCCCGACCCAGATCATGTTTCTCCGCTTTCTGATGGCCTATTTGGCGATTTGGTTTGTTGCCCCGAAAAAAGTTCGATCGGACAGTTGGCGCGACGAGGGAGTGTTCCTGCTCTTGGGAATTTTCGGCGGATCGCTCTATTTTCAGACCGAAAACATGGCGCTGGGCTTGACGCTGGCCTCGAATGTGGCACTGATTATCTGCACCGCGCCGCTTTGGACTGCCCTCCTCTCCCGCCTCTTTGTTCGGGGCGAGCGGATACACCGGGGGTTGATCGTCGGCTCGCTCGTCGCCTTTGTCGGCATCGCGCTGGTCATTTTCAACGGCCATTTTATCCTCCAACTTAGCCCATCGGGCGATCTGCTCTGTATGCTTTCGGCCCTGTCGTGGGCCATTTATACAATCCTGTTGCGTGGGGTCAACGGGCGTTATTCCACGCTGTTCATCACGCGCAAGGTCTTCTTTTACGGCCTGCTGACCCTCCTGCCACTCTTTTTCTTCGTCCCGCCGCAGATCGACCCGGCGCTTTTTCTGCGGCCGGTGGTGACGGGCAACCTGCTCTTTTTGGGGCTGGTGGCCTCCCTGTTGGGGTACATTGCGTGGAACGCGGTGGTGAAAAAGTTGGGCGGTGTGCGAGCCAACAATTACATCTATGCCTCGCCGCTGGTCACCCTGCTGGCCTCGGCCATCATCCTCCACGAGCAGATCACTCCCATGGCCGCCTTGGGTGCCCTCCTGACCATCGGCGGTGTTTATGCCGCCAGCCGAAAAAAGTAAGGAAACTCTTAACCGTTCTATTAAACCGATTCGTTTGCGCCGATCCGCCAACCGGCACAAACAAAAAAGGGCCTCAAAATGAGACCCTCGGAGCGGAAAACAAGCGGATTTTGCAGGTTCGAGCAGTAAAGTGTAAGTTATTTGACATCAGTGAGATATGCGTTGGTCTGCCATCCCGTTTTCGACAGTAAAACGCATAAAAAAGCAGAGTTGACGCGGAGTTCCGTTACCAAATCATTACCGGTAACGAAACGACGCATAACACACAACGTACTGTTCTACATTTGTTTGCGTAAATCTTCATCTTGACGGCTGACTCTAAGAAAAGTAGTTTTATAACCCAAAATCTTAGAGTAATGAGAAGTACATTTAAGGTTCTGTTCTACCTCAAAAAGAACGCTCCGAAACCCAATGGCAAAGTGCCTGTTATGGGGCGAATCACCGTGAACGGAAGCATCGCACAGTTCAGTTGTAAGCTCGATGTAGCCCCCTCGCTGTGGGATTTGAAGAGCAATCGTGCGGCGGGTAAGAGCCTCGAAGCACAGAAGATCAACAAGACCATCGACAACATCAGGGTTCAAATCACGAGCCATTATCAACGCATAGTCGACAAGGATGCTTATGTAACAGCAATCAAGGTGCGAGATGCTTATTTGGGCATGGGCGAAGAGTACAAAACCCTGCTCTCACTCTTTGCTGAGCATAACGACAATTTCAAGAGGCACGTCGGAGTGGATCGGGTACAGAGTACGTTTCGCAAGTATCGGAGCGTCCACGCGAAGCTGTCTGATTTCATCCGGCTCAGGTATCGCAACTACGACATCCCGCTCAAGGAGTTGGAGCCGGAGTTTATCGAGAATTTCGCGCTCTATCTGATGACCGACTGTGGTCTGACCTCTTCGTCGTCGAATATGTACCTGCGCCCGCTCAAACGGATGGTTACGATTGCCCACAACCGAGGATGGATCAGCCGTAATCCGTTCGCTGACTACCGGCTGAAGATGGAGGTTCGGGAGCGCGGGTTCTTGAATGAGGAGCAGTTGAAACGGCTGATGACGCAGAAGTTAGAGTTTTCGGGACAGGACTTTGTACGGGATATGTTTGTTTTCAGCTGTTTTTGTGGTCTGGCCCACGTTGATCTGAAGCACCTGACGCACGATAATCTCATCAAGGAGGCCGACGGCTCGCTGTGGATTGACATCCGACGACAGAAGACCAATACGCCTGCGGCTATCCGGCTATTGGACGTGCCGTTGCAGATCATAAAGAAGTACGCAGGGTTCCCGACGCGTGACAACCGCGTTTTCAATGTGCCCGATTTGGCGTACTGTAATCGGGTGCTGAAAGAGATTGCGCGACAGTGCGAGTTTGAGATGCGGCTGTCGTATCACCTCGCAAGACACTCATTTGCCACCACAGTTACTCTGTCTCAGGGTGTTCCGCTCGAAACTGTCTCCAAGATGCTCGGCCACACGAGCATCAAGACGACCCAGATTTACGCCAAGATCACCCGCGACAAGATTGGACGAGACATGGAGAATCTGGCGGCCAGAATCGGCGACAAATTTTAGTTGAATCCTCAAACCCCGACTGCGCGATGAACTACCGAGAAATAGATTTGAGCGACCTCGAAACTGTGTTACGGCCCGATGTCCGCCTCACGCGCGGAGAGTTGGCCGACTTGTTCGGGGTTTATTATGGGACGATAACTGCGAATATCAAGG
>JAISHQ010000113.1 GCA_031262465.1 Rikenellaceae bacterium | reverse complement strand
GCCTGGCGTGCGGCGCGCTCGGCGGCGGCCACTAAGGTGGCGTTGGTGGTTGTGGAGCCGACCGAACGGAACGATGTCCGGGTGACCCGCCCTTGCTGGTCGACGTAGATTTCGATGATAACTCGTCCCTCTTCTCGGACGGTATAGGCCGGAGGGGGCAATGTGCCGATAACAGATCGACCGGAAAGGTCGTAAGATATACCGCTGTCGCCTGTTCCGGTGCCGGTGTGGCTTCCGGTCGGTGAGCCGGCGGGGTTGCCTTGGTTGCCTGCTCCGGCGGTTGTCCCTTCGGAGGACGAGGTGCTGTTGACCGTGCGTCCGGGAAAGAGTGCCCGCTGGTCGACCTGTCGCGGCTGTTCAACGGGAGGTTCCGGGGTTTCGGTGGGGTTCACGGGCATCGCCGGGGCCACCTCGGTCTCCTGGGTTTGCACCACATCGGCCGGGGTTTGTTGTGAGGTCGATGGCGAGGCCTCAGGGGCTTGGGCCATCTCGTCCGAGGCCGACAGGTCGGTCTCTCCCCAGCCGGTTTCGGTCGTGCCGAAATTAATCAGCAGGCCTTCGCTTTCGTTATCGGTGACCATGATTTGGAAGTGCAGAAACAGGATCAACAGCACCCACACCGCTCCGTAAATCAGCGCGGCGATAGCGGCATAAATCCGGTTTTTCCGAAGCTCCTGATCCACGGCTTGCATCACTCTTCGGGACGTGTTACAAGGATAAATTCGTAGTTGTTCCGGGCGAAAATGTTGCGCACCTTAATCATCTCGCCGACCGGCACGCTCTCTTCGACCCGCAGGGCGATCATCGGTTCCTCCTCCCCGGCCATCCGCTCTTGCAGGCGGCTCTCCAACTGATTGAAGGGGACGGGAGTGGTTTCGATGTAATAGTTCAGGTTTTTGTCGATGACCACCGAGGTGACAGCCTTTTCGCGGGTCTGGCTGTTGCTTTGGGGCAACAGCACCTTGATCGCGTTGGGGCTAATCATGGTGGTCAACACGATGAAAAACACCAACAACAGAAAGATGAGGTCGGTCATCGACGACGGCGAGAACGAGGCGTCGACCCTTGAGTGTCGTTTGATTGCCATGAGCCGTCAGTTTTTAGCGTTTTTCAACCGGTTGGTTGAGGATGTCCATGAATGCCATGGAGTTGGCTTCCATCTGGAAGATCACTTTCTCGACCCGTGCCACCAAATAGTTGTACCCGAAATAGGTCGGGATACCGACAATCAGCCCGGCCACGGTGGTAATCATCGCCGTGTACATCCCGCTCGACAGCACCGACATTTCGACCCCGCCGGTGGTGGCAGACATGTCCATAAAGGCCTGTACCAGACCGACAACCGTCCCCAAGAAGCCGATCATCGGGGCACCCCCGGAGATTGTCGCCAAAAACGGCAGTCCGCTTTCGAGCTTCGACACCTCTAAGTTGGCCACGTTTTCGATCGAGCTGTTAATATCACCCAGAGGCCGACCAATGCGTTCGATCCCCTTTTCGATCATGCGGGCAATGGGCGTGTCGGTGTTGCGACAGAGTTGCAGGGCGGCGTTGATCTTGCCGTCGTAGATGTTTTCCTTGATCCGGTTGATGAAATTGTGGTCGTAATTGGTCGCCTTGCGGATGGCCATAAAACGCTCCACGAAGATAAAAATCGCGACCCCTCCCAAGATGGCCAGCACGATCACAAACGGCAGGGTCAACCCCGAAATCAGGTCAATAAAACGGATCGAAGCCGATTCTTCGGCGGCTTGTGCGCTGAGTTGGTCGATCAACTCGGACGTTTCCGGGACTTGTAGCAAGGAGAAGAGCATAGGTGTCGTATTTTTTGATTTTTTAAAATTCCCTTTGTTTCAACATTTTTCGCAAATTTATCTACTTTTAGCCGCATTTCAAAACCTGCCCGACCATTTCTCGACGAAAAAGGCGTAACTTTGTTTCCGATGCAAACAACACAAGATACCCAATTCCTGCAGGCTCTGGCTACACAGTCGGTGGCCGATTCGGTGTTTGGGGCTAACTCCGAGTTGCAAGCCGTGGCCTTGCAGACCCCGCCCCGGCGGGTGATCGACGGGCAACAGGTGAACGAGTTGATGCTCGACGGGCTGGCCGTGCTGTTATTCGGCCTCTATTGCATTCAGCTCTTTGTGCATCGCTCCTCGATCGGGCTGTTGTTTCGTGCGCTAACGGTCAAGGGGCAATTCTCCCAATTGATTGATGAGCAGAGTGTCGCTTTCCGCTCCTTTGTGAAAAGTTTTCGGATCATCGGCTTTTTGGCTCTACTGACGATCGCTTTCAAGGGGTGCCTGATCTGGGCGAACAGCCCTTCGGTGTTCCGCCTTCCGGAGGCCTATCTGCCTTTCCTGTTGCCGATTTTGACTGCCGCCCTGTTGGCCATCGGGTGGTACAGGCGATTAGTCACCGGCACCCTCTCGGTCTTGAGCGGGGAGGCCGAACGGGTCGAACGACTCCGAACCTTTGACCGGATTTGTTTCGTCGTGGCCGCTCTTCTGGTCACTCCCGCCGTGTTGCTCTCGGCGTTGGCCGATCCGGCGACGCATCGGTTCTTGTTTGTCGTAGACGTTATTTTACTGATAATCTTGTTATTGTATTACTTAGGAAAAAGTTTTTCATTCTTTATTTCTCGAAAAATTTCGATTTTGCAGTGGATTTTGTACCTTTGCGCCGTCGAAATCATGCCGATCAGCTTTTTTGTACTGTTTGCCGGGCGTGGTTTCGAGTGGTAAAGCGAGTAGAAAATAATCGTACAACACATTGAAAGTTAAGAACATTCTTGTGTCACAGCCGGCTCCGGCGATTCCTGAGCGTTCCCCGTTTCAGGAGCTGATAGACAGGTATCATGTGCAGATAGATTACCATCCGTTCATCAAGGTCGAACGGGTCGGTGTCAAGGAATTTCTCTCCCAGCGGGTGAATATTTTGGCGCATACGGCGGTTATTTTCACCAACCGTTCGTCGGTCGACCATTTTTTCCAGATTTGCGAGGAGACGCGAACCGTCGTGCCCGAGTCGATGAAGTATTTCTGCATGACCGAGACCATCGCCCTCTACCTCCAAAAATACATCATTTACCGCAAGCGGAAAATCTTCTTCGGCAAGGTGACGTTCACCGACCTGATGGAGGTGGTTATGAAACACAAAGAGGAAAATTTCCTGTTGCCCCTGCCGGACTCCCACAAACCGGAGATTCCCAAGAGCATGGACAAGCTCAAGTTGAAGTACGACAAGGTGATCCTCTCCAAAGCCGTTCCGGCGGACCTGAGCGATATAGATATTGAAAAATACGACATAGCGGCCTTTTACAGCCCTTCGGAAATCGGTGCCTTGACGGCGCAATACCCCACGCTGGGCGAGCGACCCATGATCGCGGTCTTTGGCAACGGCACTGCGGTGGCAGGCGTTGGGGCAGGCCTCACGATTCGGGTGATGGCCCCGACCCCGGAATCGCCCTCGATGGTCAAGGCGTTGGATACCTTCATCAAAAAGCTCAATGCCGGGGAGAAGGTACCCCCGGTGACGACCGTCGAAAAAAAGACGATCGACGTCTCCCACCTCCGGCCGGACTCTCGCCGCAAAAGCGCCTCGCGCGCCAAGACCTCGGCCAAGAGCACTCCGGCGAAAACCGCCGCGATAAAAAAAGAATCCGCCCCCAAGAAACTGACGGAGAAATCGGCATAAACGGCATACACCGCACTATTGCGTTGGATGCCATGAATTTATGGATGCCATAAATTATAGTTTCGACAAGAAACAGAGGCTCACGAGCCGCACCCTCATCCAGCGGTTGTTCGGCGAGGGGGCTTCGTTTTTTGCCTATCCCCTGCGGTGCATCTCGATGGTGGTCGACCCCGATCCTCATCGCCCGATGGCTCCCGTGCAGGTGCTGGTCTCGGTGAGCAAGAAGAATCACAAACGGGCCGTGGCGCGCAACCTCGTCAAACGCCGCCTGCGCGAGGCCTATCGCCTCAACCGCCACCGCTGGGGCACGCTGCCGTTGCCCGACGATAAACGGCTGATCGTTGCGCTGGTTTACACCTCCCGCGAAATTCTCGATTACACCACGATAGAGCATGGGGTCATCAAAGTCATCACCGAGATTCAAAAACGCCTTGCGGCGGGCGGCGATCTTTCTGCCGGTTCTACTGATTAAAGGCTACAAGCTGATCGTCTCGCCGTGGCTCCCCTCGGCGTGCCGCTTTACGCCCACCTGCTCGCAATACGCGCTCGAAGCCCTCCGCAAACACGGTCTCCTGCGTGGCTCATACCTCGCCACCCGCCGCATCCTCCGCTGTCACCCCTGGGGAGGCCACGGCCACGACCCGGTTCCGGATTAAACTGATGAAGTGAGTTTGAGAAACAAGACGAGGGGTGGTTCCGTTGGAACCACCCCTCGTCTTGTATAGATTGATTGAGGAAACGGTAATGGTGCAAAAAGTGGCGCTTTTTAGGATTGAAAAGTGGCTTGAAACGAGGGGAGAGATTAGCTAATCACTCCCCTGCTTTTTGGGTATTTTGTCGAGGTTGGAATTGAAGTAT
>JAISHQ010000107.1 GCA_031262465.1 Rikenellaceae bacterium | reverse complement strand
GGAGGACGACACCATTTATCATCTTAAGTACCCGCTCTACTTCACCACTGAAATCGGCGTGGCCGGGGGTATCTACGATGTTGATCTTGATGCCTTTGTAGGAGGCAGAGGTGTTTTTTGCGAGAATCGTAATGCCACGCTCCCGCTCTAGAGTGTTACTGTCCATGACGCAGTCGGGAACCACCTGGTTGTCCCGAAAGACCCCGCCCTGCTTCAGCATACCATCCACTAAAGTGGTCTTGCCGTGGTCGACGTGGGCGATGATGGCGATGTTGCGGATTTTTTGCATGGAATTGTCATTCTTTTTGAGGGCACAAAGGTACGGTAAAATCGCCAATGTTACTACCTTTGTCCAAGGAACTTCTAAAATATAGTCATGAATCAAGAATTACAGGTAAATCGGGGCGACGGTGGAATCTCGACCGTGGCCATTGGGCAAGTGATCGGTGAGTTGGAGCGGTTTCTGCCGCAGGGGCGAAAAATCGTTGTGGTCACCGACCCGAACGTTTACGGCTATTACAAAGCCCTCATCGACCGCTATCCGGTGACCGTCATCGGTCTGGGCGAGGAGCAAAAGACGCTCGAAACGCTGGCCACGATCTATTCCCGCTGGATTGCCGAGGGGGTCGACCGCGAGAGCTTCGTCTTGGGCTTTGGCGGAGGGATTGTGACCGACATCGCCGGATTTGCCGCCTCGACCTATATGCGGGGCGTGCGGTTCGGCTTCGTGGCCACCACCTTGTTGGCGCAGGTCGATGCCAGCGTGGGCGGGAAAAACGGCGTGAACTGCGACGGCTATAAAAATATGGTCGGCACCTTCAACCAGCCCGAATTTGTGCTCTGCGACCTGTCGCTATTGAAAACCCTGCCCGAGCGCGAGTTCCGGGGCGGGTTGGCCGAGATCATCAAAGCGGGGCTGATTCGCGACCGTGCCCTCTTCGAGCTTTTCGAGAGCCATTCGTTTGCCGATTTTTTGGCCGACCAGTCGCTGTTGCAAGAGCTTGTTTTCCGGGCGGTTCAGGTCAAAAAGGCGATTGTCGATGCCGATGAAAAGGAGCGGGGCGAGCGCAAACTGCTCAACCTCGGCCACACGTTGGCGCACGCCATCGAGAAATCGACCCACCGTTTTCACCACGGCGAGGCGGTGGCGATCGGCTTGGTGATGATCGCCGATCTCTCGCGGCGCATGGGGCTATTGAGCGAAGAAGATCACCGGCGGGTGGTGACCGTGATCGAGCGCATGGGCCTGCCGACCGACTCGGGCATCCCGTTAGAGACCCTTTTCAACGCCCTGCAATCGGACAAGAAAAAAGAGGCCGACACCCTCAGCCTGATCCTGCTCCGAGGGGTTGGCGAGGCCGAAATCCGCAAAATGACCTTCGACGAGTTGCGGGAGGTTTTGTTTTCGGCAGGATAAGTTGAACTGACCAACTCAATAACTAACTAAAACAAACCAATCATGAAAAAAACATTCCTTCTTTTGACCGTTAGCCTGTTGGGGCTTGCGCTGGCCGGATGCCAAAGCCGAAATACAATCACGTCTGGGGTCGGCAACCCGGAGAAAATCATTACCCTGCCGGAGGAGGTTCAATACGATTCGTTTTACGACAATGTATCGGAATACGGTACGTTAGCTTTGGAAACCAATGAACAATCGCTGTTGGGCGACATTTTAAAAATCCGGGTCTATAAAGGGCGGATTTTCCTGTTGAACGGAAATTTTTCAAATGGCCAGTTGTTGGTGTTTGACAAAAAAACGGGCCAATTTATTCACCAAGATAGGTCTTCAGGGAAGAGGCCCGCAAGAGTATGTCAATCTGGCTGATTTTGAGATCGACCCGACCCGCGATGAACTGTTGCTGTTAGACAAATACGGGCAAAAGATTCTGATGTTCGATAGGGATGGGAAATTCAAGCGAACGGTTTCCACTCCGGTTTCGACCGATTTTGTCGGACGTTTGCCCGATGGCCGTTTTGTTTTGGCGCGCGTACCGGGGCCGAGCCTTGGAGTCACGGCAGGGGAGGAGGAGTTTTTTGCCATTACGATCTGTGATGAAAACGGCGAAATAGTGGAACAACTGCTCAAAAACGAGGTCGATCCATCCCTTTCTTTCCGTAGAGGATCTACTGATATGATTGTGCCCCAGAGCGATGGGAGCCTGAGCCTGATGCCGCAATACCACAACACGGTTTATCGGCTGACCGACAAAGGGATTACGGCAGAGTTCGGTATCGAAATTCCCGGCGAAACCGTCACGGTCGATGTGTTAAATCAAGTGTATAGCGACCCTAATTCCTTTTTCAACGCCATGCAGGGTAAAAATTATCTCCTTGGCGACCATGCGGAGAGTGATACCTACCTCTATTTCAAAGAGAGCGGCGGCCGTTCGGTATTTTACAACAAAATAAGCGGCGAGATCATTCGTGCTTACAGTCCTTTTTTCGGTCTCCCTGTTTTTATCGACGACGAAGGTTTCTTTTGGGGGAATGTTACTGTCATGTCAGGGGCAGATGACGAATTGGCCACCTTTTTCCGGGAAGCCTTTGGATCGGAAGACAATAGACCGCTGATCTACTATAAGTTAAAAATTTAATCTACTTCTCGCCGTAATGACCGTAAGCCGAGATGGCGATGACCACCAACTCGTCCTCCCGGATTTCATAGACCAGCCGATGCTTGGAGTCGATTCGGCGTGACCACATTTCGCCTTTCGTGTGGCGCAATTGCTCTGGCTTACCCGTCCCGGTACGGGGATGGGCTTCCAATTCAGGAATGAGGGCATATACTTTTTGTACTAATTTTTTGCGGCCACTGCGAATGTGATTTTCGATGTCGCGTTCTGCGCCCGAAGTCGTGATAAACTTATAGCTCATAAGCCAAAACGACGTTTAAACTCTTCGGCTGAATACGGAGTCAGGGTCGATTTTCCGGACTTTAACTCGTCAATCCGGCGGTTTAATTCCTCCACGTTGCGCGGATCGTCCCAAAATGGATCGCCACTCGGGCTGGGATTGACAAAGAGTTCGCGACTCGGCGTAATCTCAAAAACAACGTCTCCACTCTTTACGCCAATCTTCTCGGTCAGAGCAAGTTGGAAATATTTTTTTTGGTTTTTTCGGAATTCCGAAGCGGCAATAAGTATCATGACTGAAATTTTTAAGTACAAACCTTTGTACTGATTGTTGTACAAAGATAATGCAAAAAATCGAAAAAAACAAAGCGACCTCGATTGGAGGTCGCTTCGCGCTGTTTTTGTACTGTTCAGAAAAAGTCTTACCCTTTTTTGCCGCGGGTCATTTTGGGGGCGGCGGCTTTCGAGGCAGTTGCTTTGGGGGCCGATCCGCTTTTGGCCGGGGCGGTCGGTTTCTTTTCGGCGGGGGCTTTTTTCTCGCTCTTCTTTTCTGCCGGGAGTTCTTGAGGCTCTTCGCCCTCTTTGGTGGGTTCTTCGAGGTCGATCAACCCTTTGCCCAAGAGGATGTTATACCACGAAACGACCTTTTTCATGTCCGAGGGATGCACCCGTTCCCTGTCGTAATCCGGCACCATTCGACCGAAAAATTCGACGATGTCGGCCGACGAAGCCTTCGGCGAGATAGCCTCCTTGCCGTCGAGGGCGCGGAAGATATCCTGCAAGATTTTTTCGAGCGGTTTGTCCTCGGTGTCGGTAAAAATCGCGATTTCGCCCATCGAGCTGACGCGCGCCGTGGGCGGAACGTTTTGGCGTTTGCCGTCGGCCAACGCTTCGACAATCACCCCGCGAGTGCTCTGTGCCACAAATTTATACAATCCCGGTTGCCCGCTGATTGCCAATATCTCCTTTAAGTCCATACGTTGAAATTTTAATGCAAACAAATATTTTGAGTTCGCTTCTCTTGCGACAAAGGTAGAAACAAATCTTGTTTCCGCAAAACGAGGGCATATCAACCCGTTTTTTGTCGAAATGGGCGGGGGAGAACAGAAAATCGGGAAAAAATGCCTAATATTGTGGTTTCTAAGCAGGCGAAAAAAGCGTCCTGTGAAACCTTAAAAAACAGAGAATTATTCCGATGAAAGTGTTGAAATTTGGCGGAACATCCGTAGGTTCCCCGGAAAACATCCTGAACGTCAAAAAGATCGTCGAATCGCAAAACGAACCGGTGGTGGTCGTGGTATCGGCCCTAGGCGGTGTCACCGACCAGCTGTTGCGAACGGCGCAGACAGCGGCCCGGGGTGACGCTTCTTATACGGACGAATACGAGGGGCTGGTTCGCCGCCATCACGATATGATCGACGCGGTTATACCCACCCCTGAAAAAGCGGCGGTGATCGAGCGGATCAAACCCCTGCTCGACGAGTTGGGCAATATCCTCAAGGGCATCTACCTGATTAAAGACCTGTCGCCCAAGTCGACCGACATCGTGCTCAGTTACGGCGAGGGAATGTCGTCGATTATTGCCAGCGGGCTGATCGCCGGTTCGCAGTGGTTCGATGCGCGGAAACTCATCAAGACGTGGCAACAATACACCAAGCACATCGTCGATTTTGAGCTGACTAACTCGCTGATCCACACCGCTTTCGAGGCCGTGCCCCGCATCTCGGTGGTGCCGGGCTTCATCTCGTCGGATCGCGAGAGCGGCGAGACGACCAACTTAGGGCGTGGCGGCTCGGACTACACTGCCGCGATTTTGGCGGCCTGCCTGAAGGCTTCGCAATTGGAGATATGGACCGATGTCGACGGCTTTATGACTGCCGATCCTCGGGTGATTAATAATGCTTATGTAATTGATAAGCTGACGTTTATCGAGGCCATGGAGCTTTCTAATTTCGGGGCCAAGGTGATCTATCCGCCGACGATTTTCCCGGTTTTCCACGCCAACATCCCGATCGTCATCAAAAATACGATGAACCCCACTGCGCCAGGCACCTACATCGCCCGCGAGGTGGAGAGCGATCCGGGCAAGGCGATCAAGGGCATCTCGTCGATCAACGACACCTGCCTGATTACGGTGATGGGCTTGGGCATGGTCGGGGTGATCGGGGTCAACTACCGGATTTTCAAAGCGTTGGCCAATGCCGGGATCAGCGTCTTCTTCGTCTCGCAGGCTTCGTCCGAAAATACGACTTCGATCGGGGTGAAAAATGCCGACTCGGACAAAGCGATCGAGGTGTTGGAGCGCGAATTTGCGCCGGAGATCAAGCAGGGCGAGATCAACCGGATGAAAAAGGAGTGCGGGCTGGCCACGGTGGCCATTGTTGGCGAGAACATGAAACGCACGCCGGGCATCGCGGGCAAACTCTTCGGCACACTCGGGCGCAACGGCATCAACGTAATCGCCTGTGCGCAAGGGGCCTCTGAGACCAACATCTCGTTTGTCATCACGCTCGAAAGCCTGCGCAAGGCGTTGAATGTGATCCACGACTCGTTCTTCCTCTCCGATTATCAGGTGCTCAATGTCTTTTTAGTCGGCGTGGGGCTGGTCGGCAGCAGCCTGCTCGAACAGATTCGCAAGCAACGGGAAAAATTACAGAGCAACAATGCGCTGAAAATCAATGTTGTCGGCATCGCCAACTCGCGCAAATTTATCGTCAACCGCGAGGGGATCGACCTGACCGGTTACCGCGAATTGTTGCAGGTCTCCGACCGGGATTCCAGCCCCGAGGGGTTGCGCGACGAGATCATCGGGATGAACATCTTCAACTCGGTCTTTGTCGACTGCACAGCCAGCCCGCAGGTGGCCTCTATTTATAAGGAGCTGTTGGAACACAACGTCTCGGTGGTGACGGCCAACAAGGTGGCGGCCTCGGCGGAGTACGAAAAATACGCCGAACTCAAACAGATTTCGCGCAAACGGGGGGCCAAATTCCTCTTCGAGACCAACGTGGGAGCGGGGCTTCCGGTCATCAACACGATCGGCGACCTGATTAACAGCGGCGACCACATCCTGAAAATCGAGGCCGTGGTCTCGGGCACGCTCAACTACATTTTCAACGTGATGAGCGAGACGGTGCCGATGAGCCGGGCGATTCGGATGGCCATGGAGGCCGGTTACGCCGAGCCTGACCCGAGGATTGACCTGAGCGGGATGGATGTCCTGCGGAAGTTGGTGATCCTCTCCCGCGAGGCGGGTTACCGCATCGAACAGGCCGATGTCGAACGCCACTTGTTTGTGCCTCAGAGCTATTTTGAGGGCACGTTGGACGATTTTTGGAAAAACATCGAGAAGCTCGATGCCGGGTTCGAGGCGCGCCGCAAGGAGTTGGCCGCCGAGGGCAAACGGCTTCGCTTCGTGGCCTGCTATGCCGACGGAAAAGCCGAAATTGGCCTGCGCGAAGTCGACTCCAATTCGCCCTTCTACCACTTGGAGGGGAGCAACAACGTGATTCTGCTGACCACCGAACGGTACAACGAATACCCCTTGCAAATCAAGGGATACGGCGCGGGAGCCAGCGTGACGGCCGCCGGGGTTTTTGCGGACATCATTAGCATTGCTAATATTCGATAACTATGAAACACATCATCCTATTGGGCGACGGGATGGCCGACGAGCCGATCCCCATGCTCGGCGGAAAGACCCCTTTGCAGGCCGCCCGCACTCCTTATATGGACTTGCTGGCCCGCGAGGGGCGCAACGGGTTGTTGGCCACCATCCCCGCCGGGTTCAAGCCCGGGAGCGAGATCGCCAACCTCTCGGTGTTGGGTTACGACGTGCCGAAAGTCTTCGAGGGGCGCGGTTCGTTGGAGGCGGCCAGCATGGGCGTGCCCATCGAGCCGGGCGAGTTGGTACTGCGGTGCAACCTGATAACCATCGAGGACGATAAGATCAAAAATCACTCGGCGGGCCACATCTCCAACGCCGAGGCCGGGGAGCTGATCGCCTTTTTGCAGGAAAAATTGGGGAGCGACACGGTTAGTTTCTACCCCGGTGTCTCGTACCGCCACCTGATTAAGATCAAGGGGGGCAACAAGGCAATTTCCACCACACCGCCGCACGATGTGCCGGGAACGCCTTTCCGCGAGGTGTTGGTTCGAGCCGAAACGCCCGAGGCACTCCCAACGGCTGACCTACTCAACGAACTGATCCTCAAATCGCAAGCCCTGTTGGCCTCGCATCCGGTCAACCTGAAACGGGTTCAAGCCGGGAAAGACCCGGCCAACAGCATTTGGGTCTGGTCGCCGGGTTATAAACCCAAAATGGAGACCTTTCAGGCACTTTACGGCAAAAACGGGTCGGTCATTTCGGCGGTCGATTTGATCCGGGGGATCGGCGTCTATGCCGGGCTGAAACCGATTTTGGTCGAGGGTGCGACAGGGCTGTTCAATACCAATTACGAGGGCAAGGCGCAGGCGGCTATCAAGGCGTTGCGGAACGACGATTTTGTCTATGTCCACGTCGAAGCCCCCGACGAGGCGGGTCACGAGGGCAATGTGGAGCTGAAAATACGCACGATCGAGGATTTCGACTCCCGCATCGTCGGCCCCATTTACGAGGCGGTTTCTGCGTGGGACGAGCCGGTGGCCATCGCCGTTTTGCCCGATCACCCGACCCCCTGTCGGCTGAAAACCCACACCAACGACCCCATTCCATTCCTCATTTGGCGGCCGGGCATCGTGCCGGACAGCGTGGAAGCCTACGACGAGCAGAGTGCCCGCGCCGGAGCTTACGGAACATTAAAGGGCGACCAATTTATTCAGACTTTTTTTGCAGAATAGACTTATGAAATATTACAGTACCAATAAATCGGCTCCCGAAGTGTCGCTCGCTCAGGCGGTTATCGAAGGGTTGGCTCCCGACCGGGGGCTTTATATGCCGGAGCGGATCGCGCAGATGTCCGACGACTTTTTTGCGCGGATGCCCGAAATGTCGTTCCAAGAGATCGCACACGAAGTGGCCGAAGCCTTTTTCGGTGAGGATATTCCGGCGGAAACCCTGCGGGAGATCGTCTTCGAGGCGTTGAATTTCGAGACACCGGTCGTTCCGGTGGCCGAGCCGATCTACTCGCTGGAGCTGTTCCACGGGCCGACGTTGGCTTTCAAGGATGTCGGCGCGCGTTTTATGGCGCGGATGTTGGGCTATTTTATCCGGCAACGGGGCGACGACAAGCCGGTTACGGTTTTGGTGGCCACCTCCGGGGACACGGGCAGTGCCGTGGCCAACGGCTTTTTGGGCGTTAAGGGCATCGAAGTGGTGGTTCTTTACCCGAAAGGGAAGGTGAGCGAGATTCAGGAGTCGCAATTTACGACCCTCGGCCAAAACATCACCGCGCTGGAGGTCGATGGCACGTTCGACGACTGCCAACGCCTGGTTAAATCGGCCTTTTTGGACGATGACCTCAAGCAACGGATGAACCTCTCGTCGGCCAATTCGATCAACGTGGCGCGCTTTCTGCCACAGGCCTTTTATTACTTCAACGCCTATGCCCAGCTTCAGCGGCAAGGCCTTGCAGAACAGGTGGTTGTCTGTGTGCCGAGCGGTAATTTCGGCAACCTGACCGCCGGGCTGTTTGCTAAGCGTATGGGCTTGCCCGTCAAACGCTTCATCGCCGCCAACAACAGCAATGACGTTTTTTTCGAGTACCTGCAAACGGGCATCTACACCCCTCGCCCCTCGATCGCCACGCTGGCCAACGCCATGGACGTGGGCGACCCGAGCAATTTTGTGCGCATCCTCGACCTCTACGGCCACTCCCACGACGCTATCCTGACCGAGATCGGCGGGGCGTGGTATTCCGACGAGAATATCCGCCACACGGTGAAAAAAACATACGAAAAAACCGGTTACCTGCTCGACCCGCACGGGGCTTGTGGCTATCGGGCGTTGGTCGACGGACTGCGTCCGGGCGAGACGGGGGTCTTTTTGGAGACGGCCCATCCGGCCAAATTTGCCGAGACGGTCGAGACCATCATCGGCCAGCCGGTCGAAATTCCAGAGAAATTACGTCGTTTTATGGAGGGCACGAAACAGAGCATCGAAATGGGCGCGGATTTTGCGGGATTCAAAGCCTATTTAATGAGCAGATAAGGAGATTTTATGAGCGAAATCATCGACAGTTTCCCCGGGAGACTTTACAAAATGTCCCAGTACCTGAGCAAACAGGTACCCTCGCAGGTGCGTACCCGCCAATTTGTCGACCAGCTGGTCAACACGCTTTTTCTGATGCGCGACAATCAGGAGATGAGCCTGAGGCAGATCGAAGCCAAATGGGAGTGGCTCCAAACGGAGTTGCAGGCCATCCTGACCCCCCTGTGCGGTGGAGGCGAAGCCCTCTGCGCCCAAGAGGCCACGGCACAGTTCTTTCAGGAACTTCCGGTGCTCTATGCCCAACTGTTGAAAGATGCCGATTATTACGCCCAAAGCGACCCGGCGGCTTCAAGCCGCGAGGAGGTAATTCTCTGCTATCCGGGGTTTTACGTGCTGGTCATCTACCGCATGGCGCACATCCTCCACCAGATTGGAGTGCCTCTGGTGCCGCGCGTTATGTCGGAATATGCTCACAGTCAGACCGGTATCGAGATTCACCCCGGTGCGACGATCGGGCGCAATTTTTACATCGACCACGGCACGGGCATTGTGATCGGCGAGACGGCCGTGATCGGCTCCGATGTTAAACTCTATCAGGGCGTTACACTCGGGGCTACCTATGTCGACAAGACTCTGCGCGGAACTAAACGCCACCCGACCATTGAAGACCACGTGATTATCTACTCCGGGGCAACGATCCTCGGCGGCGATACCGTCGTGGGGCATCACACGGTGATCGGCGGCAACGCTTGGCTTACCGAGTCGGTGCCGCCCTATTCGACCGTCTACCACAAACCGGACATCCGGATCAAAGAGAACAACAACCCGGTTTCTGAACAAGTAAGACCTTGAAAACCATCCGGTTATACGTACTGATCGTGACGTTCCTCACGTTGGGAGCGGGGATAGCCGTGGGGCAAACCGCTCGATCGACTGAGAGACAGAACGGTCTGCCTGCCGATGGACCTCCCTCGTTGGAGGAAAGCGCGAATTACCGGGTGCGCACGGTCACCTACGGTCGCCGGGAGATTGTGGACGGCGATACGCTCTACGTCTACCAAATGACACCGATCCCCGTTTTTGCCAAAGCGATCGACATCAGCGGCCAAGAACGGCTGATCCGCAACCTGAAGATCGTTTACCCGATTGCCAAATTTGCCAACAGCAAACTGCACGAAATGGAGCAGGTCTTGGCCACCATGGAAGGCCAGCCCCGAAAACAACAACAATACATCAAGCAGGTCGAAAAGGAACTGAAAGAGCAATATACGCCGATTCTCAAGCGAATGAGCTTCTCGCAGGGCAAAATCCTCATCAAGCTGATCGACCGGGAGACGGGGCATACGACCTACAACCTGGTCAAGGAGATGCGCGGCAATTTCAGTGCTTTTTTTTGGCAGAATTTGGGACGGCTTTTCGGGATGAACCTCAAAACCACTTACGACAAGGAGGGGGAAGACCGCCTGTTAGAGAGGTTAATCATCCTTTATGAGGCAGGCCTCATTTAGGTATTTGTGCTTATCAAAAAAGAGGCTGTCCGTTGTATTTTTGTATTGTACCTAATCCATTCATAATTCATAATTCATAATTGATGAAGTCATTTACTCCCACCCGATACCACCTGCAAAACGTCTGTGACGGCGACGAATTTACCGATGCCGGTTGGACGCTCGAAAAACCCCGATGCGCCACGCCGAGTTTGGTGCGCACGATCTACGAAAAGAAGCAGATCGACGTAAAACCCGCCGATTGGGGCATTTACCGCTTTGCCGATTGGTTGCCGGTACGCCGGATGCTTCGCGGGTCGGCGGCTCCGATGACCTACAAAAGCGAGGAGCTGGCGCGCCATTTGGGTTTGGAGAACCTCTACATCACCTTCAGCGGCTATTTCCCCGAGCGCGACTGCCTGATGACCACCTGCTCGTTCAAGGAGACTGAGGCCTATTCCGTCTGCGGGCGGTTGCCGGACGAAAACCGGCAGGTGTTGGTTGTGGCCTCGGCGGGCAATACGGCGCGGGCGTTTGCTAAGGTGTGTTCGGAAAATCGCATTCCGCTCTTACTCAGCGTTCCGGCGGATAATTTGGACGCGCTTTGGTTCGAGGAGCCGATCAACGACTGCGTAAAACTGATCGCCGCCGAGCGGGGAGGGGACTATTTCGATGCGATCCACCTGAGCAACCTCGCCCTGAAATCGGATCGCTTTTTGGCCGAAGGCGGTGCCAAAAACGTGGCTCGGCGCGACGGCATGGGGACAACTGTCCTCTCGGCGGCCCATGTGATCGGTCAAATTCCGGACTATTATTTTCAGGCCGTGGGCAGTGGCACCGGGGCCATTGCGGCGTGGGAAGCCAATATGCGCCTGAAGGGTGACGGTCGTTTCGGCGACACGCAGATGAAGCTGATGGTCTCGCAGAACCACCCCTTTGTGCCGATGTACGAGGCGTGGATGCAGGATTCGCGGGAGATGTTGCCCTACGACGATGCCCTGGCGCGCAGTCATGTCGAGGAGATCGACGCCAAAGTGCTCTCGAACCGCAAGCCCCCCTATGGCATTGCCGGTGGGATGTACGACGCGGTGAAAGCCTCTGGTGGGCAGGTGCTTTGGGCCGATAACACGGAGGCGCGCCAGGCCGCCGACCTGTTCCAGCAGTTGGAGGGGATCGACATTCACCCTGCTCCGGCCGTGGCGTTGGCCACGCTGATCAAAGCGGTTCGGGATCAGACGATTGACTCGACGAAGATCGTGATGCTCAACGTCACCGGTGGTGGCGAACAACGTTTCAAGGCGGGAAAAAAACTCTTTTACCTCGAACCCTCGCTCGTCTTCCCGCTCAATCCGGACGAGGGACAAGTCATAGAACAAACAGAACGCCTATTTGCTTGATAGCCATGAAAAAATACCTCTTTTTAGCACTTTGTATTTTCTGCCCAGCGGCCATGCTTTGCGCGGCAGTGCCTAACGCCGACGAGTTAGCTCGGGTGCTGGCCAAGTCCTATTATTACCAACGCGCTTCGCAATCGCTTGATCCTCAATATGCCGGGCAGTGGAGTCGTCCGGCGGGTCATCCCGACACGTTGGTGGCCTTTCATCCGTCGTCGGGGCGGAACGAGGGCTTTCTCTCCTCGCCGGGCGGGTGGTACGATGCGGGCGACTACAACAAATACGTGGTCAATGCCGGGATTTCGGTTGCCTCGCTCCTGATGGCCTACGAGGCCGCGCCCGAACTCTTTGCCGACCGCTCGCTCAACATCCCCGAGTCGGGCAACGGGCAGAACGACCTGTTGGACGAGGTAAAATACGAGCTGGATTGGCTCAAAACCATGCAAGACACCGACGGCGGGGTTTATGTCAAAATCACTACCAAAAATTTTTGCGGCATGGTGATGCCCGAGGACGACAAACTACAACGCTGGGTGGTGGGCAAAACCACGACCTCGGCGCTCGATTTTTGTGCCACGATGGCCATGGCCTCGCGGGTATATGGCTCGTATGATGCCGCTTACGCCGCCGATTGCCTCAGCCGTGCCGAGCGGGCATGGCGTTGGTCGGTCGAAAATCCGGCGATCCGCTACTCCAACCCGCCCGACATTCTCACCGGCGAGTACGGCGATGGGCAGATGAGCGACGAATTTTTTTGGGCGGCGGTTGAATTGGCCGTTGCCACCGGCGGCGAGGAGTATAAAGCCTACGTTCGCGAACATTTCCCCCAATATGCCAACTTGCGTGAACCCTCGTGGCCTTTTGTCGCTCCGTTGGGCATCATGACCTTGGCCTTTGCCGAGGATGTATGCGGATTGCAGGCCGAAGCGGCTGAGTCGGTGATCGCCTTTGCCCGCCGGAGCGTGGCTCAGGCCGAGCAGTCGCCCGAGGGGATGCCCGACATCAACTTCAATTGGGGATCGAACAGCGGCGTGGCCAACACCGGCGCGCTCATCCTGTGCGCCTACCGGCTCACGGGCGACAAAGCCTTTTTGAAGGTTGCGGAGGCCGTGTCCAACTACCTCTTGGGAGACAACGTCACCGGCTATTGCTTCATCACGGGCATCGAGGGGCTGGGCGAAAAAACACCCGTCAACATCCACCACCGCCCCTCGGCGGCCGACGGCATTGCCGCCCCCGTGCCGGGCTTCTTGGTCGGCGGGCCTAACGGCGCGCACAACGACGCCCACGAGGGAGTGGTCTACCCCGACCCGCGCCCGGCGGCCAGCTACGTTGACATCACCGAAAGCTACGCCTCCAACGAAGTCGCCATCAACTGGAACGCCCCGGCTGTCCTCTTCTATGCCCTTTACGCTCAGCCGTAACACGCCTTCGACTGCGACTTTTTAGAAAAGTCGCCCAAAATCGCGCCTTTTTGAAAAAAGGCGCCCCAAAAACTTTTGTGCTTGTCTTTTCAGGACGATCATCCCTTCAGGATTTCGTTTTATACTGTATCCGCCCGGCTTTCAAGCGAGCTTGAGCCGGGGAATACAGAACAAAACGTATTCGCCCGCAGGCGAATGTGATCGCCCTAAAAACACAGTCTACAACAGTATATTAAGGGTTCGTGTGTTTTACAGAAATGTGTCTCTCCTAAAACCATTTTGCTCTCCTATTTGTCCGAAGACGCTGATAAAACGCAATGCCGGATGGGTTTTCAGGGCGAAAACATTCACTCCGCAGGAGGTGAATGCCTCTTGTTTTGGATATTCCTGCCAAGCTCGCTTGAAGCAAGGAATATCCGGAACAAGAGGGTTGTTCCCGCAGGGAATTTTCGACCTGCACACACAAGCACAAAAGTTTTCGGTGTCGCCTTTTACAAAAGGCGACGATTTGCGCCGCTTTTTAAAAGCGGCAGTCGGAGGCTGAAATGACTGAACGGTTTATTCAAAAAACCGTTCGTCGAAGTTGACGAAAAAGACCTGCTGGGTGGCGCGGGTGATGGCGGTGTAGAGCCAGCGCATCCAGTCGCGGGTCATTTGCTCTTCGCCGAAGAGCATCCGGTCGATGAAGACGCAATTCCACTGCCCGCCTTGCGCCTTGTGGCAGGTGACGGCGTAGGAAAATTTGACCTGCATGGCGTTGTAAAAGGCATCTTCGCGGATGGCGCGGTACCGTTTGGCCTTGCTGGTGATTTGGGCATAGTCTTCGGCCACACCCCACCACAGCGCCGCGCTTTGGGCAGAGGTCAGTGCCGGGGATTCGCTTTTGAGCGTGTCGAGCAGGATGCGGCACTCTAACTCCAATCCCTCGTAATCGGGGAATGAGAGCGACACATCGGCGAATCGGAAGCCGAATTGCTCGTGGTACCGGCGGATTTTCTCCAGCCGGGCGATGTCGCCGTTGGCGATAAAGTCGATGGCCACATCAGAGGCCTTTTCGGCAAAATGATAGTTATTTTTGACCACCATCAGCATATCCCCCGCCGAAAGCTCCTCCTCGCGGAAGAGGATGTGGCGACGGATGCCCTCGTTGAATTGGTTGGCGCGCTTGTTCGAGCGAGTGATAACAATCACGTTCTCCATGCCGAACCGGTCGTAAGCCGAGGCTATCTCCTCCAAAAATTCGCCCCCGTGAATCTGCCGGACATCCGGGAAATCAGTGCGAAAAAGGGGAATGTCGATGATGCTCTCCTCGATCATGCAGCGCAGGAGCGTGGCATTGAAGAGCACACCCGAGTCTTCGCTCTGGCGCATCACCTCGTCAAGGGTGCCCAATTCGGGGTGGCCATAGACGGCCATCTCCCGGGGGTCGAGTGCGGGGCTATACTCCAGGCCGACGGGCGGCAACTGGGCGTTGTCGCCGACCACGATCAGCCGACAATTTCGCCCGGCGCGAACATAGGCGATCAGGTCGTCCAACAGGTGGCCGCTCCCGAAAATGGAGGAGTCGCCCCCGAAGTTGGAGAGCATCGAGGCCTCGTCGACGATAAAGACGGCATCGTGCTCCTTGTTCAGGTTCAATTCAAAGTGAACGCGATCCGAGGTCAGGCTTTTTTGCCGATAAATCTTTTTGTGGATCGTATAGGCGTTCGACCCGGCGGCGAGGGCCAGCACTTTGGCCGCCCGTCCCGTGGGAGCCATCAGTACGGTGCTGATTTTGAGGCGTTGAAGTGTTTTTACCAAGGCCGAAATCAGGGTTGTTTTTCCCGTTCCGGCGTATCCGTTGAGGATAAAAATGGCCTGCGGATCGTCCCCGGAAATGAACTCCGCCAATTTTTCTATGATTTTTTTTTGCCCATTTGTTGGTTCAAAGCCAAAAATGGTATAAATTTGAGACGAAATATGCGCACTTAACATTTTTCAGGTTGTTATCGGATACAAACTTAAACTAAAATACCCAATGAAAAAATTAATTCAGATCCTTCTGGTGGTCGTTATCGTCGGTTTGGGATACCTGCTTTACCGTGAATTTGCGACTCCGACTGAGTTTCAAACCCTTCGCACCCACCGGCAGGGCATTGTTGTTGACCGCATGAAAGACATTCGGGCGGCTCAACGGGCTTATCGCACGGCGTACCAAAAATTTACCCCGAGCATGGACACGCTGATGAATTTCGTGAAATACGACTCGCTCGTTTACGAACGTGCCGTCGGTTCGGCCGACGACTCGCTGGCTGTGGCTCAAGGGCGTGTAACGCGCGAAGCGTTTAAAGTGGCCGTTCGCGACACCGTTTTTGCCGGGCGTAACCTGAGCGACAACGACATCGAACAATTCCAATACATTCCGTTCAGCGACGGCAAAAAAATCATCATGGATGCCGGTACGCTGGAAACAGGATCGGGCGTGACCATTCAAGTTTTCGAAGCGAAGGCTCCTTATAAGGACTTCTTGGATGAGCCAGAATACCACCAGGAGTTGGTCAACCTGATCGACCAGCGGAAAACCCTGAATCAATATCCGGGTGTTAAGGTAGGCTCCCTGACCGAGGCGACCAACGAGGCCGGAAACTGGGAATAGGCATGGTTGTACCGGTCGGTGAATCGAATCGCGGGTCGGACGTGTCCGTTAGCAACAGATTGTCCATTCAGCTTCGGTTGGATGGACTTTCTTATGCCCTTGTACAAGGGGGGCAAGTTCAGGTCAATCACCTGACATTCAGAATGGAAGAGCTGCCTAAAGCTCTTGCGGCGGACGACCTGTCGGCTGATTTCTCTGCCGTTTGGGTGTGTGTGCCCACTCGGCGAACTGTGCTGATCCCCTCCGAGTGGGATCGACCAGAAAAACGAGCCGATTATTTACGTGTTCTCGGTTTTCCGGTGGATCAAAACGCTCGCGTTCTGACCTTTGCGGCGGGCGAAAACCGAACGTTGCTCTTTGCTGTGGACGATGCAGTGGCCGAGCCGCTGGAGGAGAAATACGGGGAGAAATTGGCGTTCTACCACCCGCTTGGCGTGAGCCTCACGACCGGTGACGATGCGGCGGGGAGCACCCTGCGCATCGACGCGGCGGGCGAAACCGGCAGTTTTACGCTCACTTCCGCCCGGAAACTCCTCTTGGCCGAAGTCTATCCCCTGACCAGCGAAAACGAGCTGTTGCTCTCGGTCAACCGGACAATTGCCGCTCATCCGATCGGCCGTCTGCGGATCGTCTGCTCCGGGGATCGGGCAGAATCCTCTGCGGCTCTACTCGCGCAGTTTTACCGCGAGGTGACCGTGGACCCGGACGGCGAAAACAGAAACCTTCTTTTCCCCTTCGTGCGATGAGAATTATCAGCGGCAAATACAAAGGACGGCTCATTCACCCGCCGAAAAACCTTCGCGCGCGCCCCACGACCGACTTCGCCAAGGAGAACCTGTTCAATGTGTTGGGCAACCGGATCGACCTCGAAGGGCTGAACGTGCTCGACCTCTTCGCGGGCACCGGCTCGATCAGCTATGAATTTGTTTCGCGCGGAGCCGCAACGGTGACAGCCGTGGAAATCAACGCCGTACACGTCCATTTTATTCAATCGACCGCCCGCACCTTTGGCATTGACAACCTCTTTGTCGTGCGCGCCAACGCATTCCTCTACCTCAAGGGGGTGAAAAAGCAATTCGACCTGATCTTTGCCGACCCGCCTTACGACATTTCCGGGTCGGAGACCTTGCCCGACATGGTTTTTGACCACGATCTCCTACGCCCGGAGGGTATTTTTATCCTCGAACACTCCCGGAATCTGCAATTCGACAACCATCCATTCTTCTTAGAATCAAGAAGCTACGGAAGCGTTCAGTTCACCCTATTCAAAAATCCGAACAAACTCTGAAAAAAAGTTTGCAGATTAACCAAAGTGTGCTAACTTTGCAACGCAAAAGCCCCTCGGGGATGATGCAAAAGCCTCAACAGCTTTTTTACACGGTGTGGTAGTTCAGCTGGTTAGAATACCTGCCTGTCACGCAGGGGGTCGCGGGTTCGAGTCCCGTCCATACCGCCAAAGATCAATTACGAGCAAACCTCAGAAAATCAATAGATTTCTGAGGTTTTTTCTTTTAACACATAGTACAAACGGTGGCGTTATCTCAATTGTTGAAGAATGTACTCTCTGATCTCGGCTTTCGACACCTTATATTTCGGGTCTAATTGCCCGAAATTCTCATCGGACATAAAATTGTCCGACAACAGCATCATCACGATATTCTTCGTACTCAGCTTGTGCGCGGAGTATTTCAACGCCGCCTCGATGCCTCGCGAAATATCATAGCCCTCGCGCAGAATGGCATAGATGTCGTAATAATCACGCAGTTTCATCCGGCGAAGCATCACCTCCATCTTCATCGCCATAATCGAATAGACATCGGCAAGGCGGATGTTGCCCATATAGGGAACAGGCTCTGTCACAGGACATCGGTTTTCGCTCACATAGAACGAGAACTTTACACCCGCCGCCACGAACTCCACCTGATCGAAGCCCAGCATATTGAAACTTTCTATCTCACCGACCTTTTCGCGCAATTCCCGCTCAATGGCCGGCCAGTCGATCTGCGGCTTATCGGTTTTCGAACGGCGCCACATCATAAAATCCAAATCCTCGCTCTTGCGATGGCCTATCTGCATGGCAAGCGCAGTTCCTCCGGCAAGGATGTACGGGGCAATGGTTTCCATCGCGGCCACCTTTTCGATAATTGCGTCTATGTTCGCTGTCAGCCCTTTACGCATAACCCAACCGTTGTTTAATGTATTCCCGCTCGACGCGCCGCAGGTACTTTTCCGGCTGTCGGATGTCGAAATAGTACAGAGCGATCATCACGTTCAGATTGAAAAGATAGTCGCCCTGAACAGCCATCCTCTCCCGCCACACTTTGCGAATGTATTCGCGTGGATAGAGTTCGAACAGCTTTGCAATATCTCGGAGATCGAGGTATGTGAACACCTTTTCAATCAACTCCTCGTCGGGGATGTCAGCCGCCAAAACATCGGAGTACGACCAAAAGGCATTGATTTTTAGCAGTTCACCGACCAACTCCTCCCGAAGTTTTTGTTTGTATTTTCGGACACTCTCCTCCGCTTGCATTTTCAGGAGCTTACCCTCGGGCAGATTGAAGAACGATTCGAGTTTCAGGGCCAACGGCATCGACAGCTCCCGCTTCCCCGTAATAACGTAACTCAACAGTTGGCGCGGCACACCGACAGAACGGGCAATGTCCGATTGCCTATGTCCGCTCTCCTTAACGAGCGATTGGATATATTGCCCTGTGCTGTTCATGTTACAAAGATAGTTATTTGTCAACAAAACCGTTCACAAATAGAACTGTTTTTTGCAGAAAAAAAGACGAGAAAAAAGTAGAAAAGACCTACCACCCCGTTACTTCGTGCCACCCCTCGTTACCTCCCTCCGCTTTTCGGCACCGCCCTGCGGGCGACTTGCCGGCTCCGGTCGGTGAGCTCGCGCTTACGCTCTCGGTTCATTTATAGACGAGCCGACATCGAGGCGCAAGGCCACGAACAACAAAACCGTAAAGGCCAAAAACGACGAGCCGCCATAGCTGAAAAACGGCAAAGGTATCCCTATCACCGGCATCAGCCCAATGGTCATACCTATATTTATAAGGACGTGGAGAAAGAATATCCCCGCCACGCAATAGCAGTATATCCGACTGAACGGTTCGCCCTGCCGCTCGCCCATCTTCACTAACCGCAACACGAGCCCACAGAACAGAGCCAACACCACCAACGACCCCGCGAAACCCCACTCTTCGCCCACCGTACAAAAAATAAAGTCGGTACTCTGTTCGGGCACGAAGTTGAACTTGGTCTGCGTCCCCTCCAAAAATCCCTTGCCGAACCACCCACCCGAGCCGATAGCAATCTTTGACTGATTGACATTATAGCCCCAATTTCGCAGATCGGACTCGATGCCCAACAGGTCGAGGATGCGCTTTTGTTGATGTAAGTCGAGATGGTCGAAAACCACATCGGTCACCGAAACAAACAGAACGGACGCAATGAATAGAGCCAAATAGATACCATACCCTCGAAGCCGCTTGCCGTAAGCCAGCATCCCAACAACGGGCAGCGACAGCACCGCAGTACCCAGAAGCAACCAATAATAGGAAACCTCGAGACTAAACAAAAAGCGGAGCGCGATGAATGCCAAAATCGAGATTAGCGCAACCGCCGCCAAGTAGATTGTCGTACCTTTCCATGCGCGATACTGCACGGCAAACCCGAACGTACACCCCAGAAGGATAAATATCAACAGCCCCGCATCGGTTATCCAGAACGAGCCGATGAAAAGCACAACTATCATCCCCACCGCTATATATATCCAGCGGTTGAGCCCCTCGCGATAGAGCATAAACAGAAACGAAGCGTAGACCACCGCCGAACCGACATCGTGTTGCATAAACATCACCCCCACAGGCACCGCAATCATCAACCCAACACCGGCAAGGTCTTTGAGCTTATTCAGCGAGAACGAATAATGACTCATAAAGCGCGCTAGGGCCAACGAGACGGCAAATTTCATAAACTCGGTGGGTTGAATCGCCACCGGCCCGAAAACCAACCACGCTCGCGCTCCATTGATGACCCGCCCGAACGGCAGGGTCGAAAGCATCAACACAAGCGCCACCCCATAAATCGGATAGGCCAAAATATGATAATATTTGTCGTCGATGAGCATTATCACCAATGCCACGGCCAGCGACAGCCCTATCCACATAATCTGTTTGCCGTAGTTTTGGGCAAAGTCGAAAGCGGTGGTGTGGGTGTCGTCATAAACGGCGGCATAGAGGTTGAACCAACCCAGCACGACAAGCACCAGATAGATGCCAATCGTCCACCAGTCGGCACGCCCGTTGAATATGGAGCTGTGTTTACCGGTCATAGTTGGGATAGGTTATATGCATATTCTTGACATAATCCACAAGATGTGGGCGGGTGATGGTGTCAGTGAGGTACTTCTCCATCAGCAGCGATGCGATAGGCACGGCGGCTGTCGAACCGAAGCCTGCATTCTCGACATAGACCGAAATGGCTATCTTCGGATTATCTTTGGGTGCAAATCCCAGAAAAGTGGAGTGGTCTTTGCCGTGGGGGTTCTGCGCCGTGCCGGTTTTGCCACACATTTCGAGCCCCGGGACTCGCCCGTTCCAATAAGCCGTACCACCCTGACTGTTCACAGCCTTGTACATCCCCTCGACAATAGGCTCGAAATGCTCGGCATCGACCATCGTGGTGTGTGGTTCATAGAATTTGGGTTCTAACTTTTCGCCGTCTATCGACTTGATTACGTGTGGAATGAAAAAGTGGCCACGGTTGGCAATGGTCGCCGCCAGATTGGCCATTTGCAGAGGACTCACCCCAAGTTCGCCCTGACCTATGGCCAACGATATGACCGTCAGTGAGTTCCAGCTTTTGCGATAGACTCTGTCATAGTAGTCCGAGGTGGGTACATTGCCGTTCAACTCGGCGGTAAAGTCCGACCCCAGACGCCTTCCGAAGCCGAAACTGCGCACATAATCGGCCCAACGGTCGTATCCGCCCCGCATAATACCGCCATACTTGGGATTGTCCATAATGTTGCGCAACACATAGCAGAAATAGGCGTTGCACGAAGTCATAATAGCTTCCCCGAGGTTGAGCGGCGAAAAGTGGTGGTGACACTTTACACCCCTCCCAACGTGATAACCGTCGTGACACTCATATTTTTGGGAAGGCTTCAGCACCCCCTCTTGAAGCCCGATGAGTCCATTAATCATTTTGAAGGTCGAGCCCGGGGGATAGTTGGCCATCACTGCGCGGTTGAATAGCGGGCGGCGGTTGTCGTTAATCATTCGGGCGTAGTTGTTATTGCGCCCGCGCCCCACCATTTCGTCGGGGTCATAAGTGGGACTGCTCGCCATAACGAGGATTTCGCCTGTCGAGGGTTCTATGGCCACCACACTCCCGACTTTGCCCCGCATCAACTCTTCGGCAAAGGCTTGAAGCCCTGCATCGAGCGAACTTGTAAGCGAACTTCCTGCCACCGGAACAGTGTCGTATATGCCGTCTTGATAGGAGCCTTTCACTATGCCGTGGACATCCACCAGATTGACCTTCACCCCCTTGCTTCCTCGCAGATAGGGTTCATACTCCTGCTCGATGCCGGTTTTGCCAATATAGTCGCCCACGCGATAATACTCGTCTCGTTCTATGTCGCGAGCATTCACCTCGCCAACATAGCCCAACAGGTTGCCGGCAATTTTGCGCGGATAGGAACGCACGGTGCGATAGACAGTGAAGAACCCTGGGATATTCAACTCATCGAGCAACAGTTTGACATCTTTGGTGAGCTGGGGCACCACCACCGACGGTTTGCGCTGGGAATAGCGCGCCGCCCGGGCGAGTTCGCTTCGGAGTTTGGGAACAGTCACATCGACAATGCGGCTCACCAGCAGAGTGTCGAACGCCTTCACATCGCGCGGAACAACCATAAGGTCGTACGACTCCTTACTCTGGATGATATACTCACCATTGCGGTCGAATACCTCGCCGCGCGGCGGGAAGAGCGTTTCGTGGCGCAACACGTTGTTGGACGACTTCTCTTTGTACGACGAATCGACCACCTGAATATAGAACAATCGGGCGACAATCACCAAGAAGAC
>JAISHQ010000100.1 GCA_031262465.1 Rikenellaceae bacterium | reverse complement strand
CTTAGGTTGCATTTATCTTGTTTGCGTTAGACAGATGCAAAAGTACACATAATCCCCCGCCCGCGAAATACCTATTTATAGGGGTTTTTCTCACCACCCCGCCTTCGACTGCGACTTTTAGAAAGTCGCCCAAATCGTCGCCTTTTGTAAAAGGCGACACCGAAAACTTTTCTGCTTGTGTTGGCAGGTCGAAAATTCTTACAGAACATTCTTTTCAGGGAGCATCTATTTGCCGCTCAAGCGAGCTTGGCATCAAATAGATACTCCCTAAAAAGCATTCCCTGCGGGAATGTTTTCGCCCTGAAAATCTAACGGTACTTCCGTTTTATCGGCTTCAGCTTCGGACAAATAGGGAAACGAAATGGGTTTCAAAGAGACTATATTTTGCAGAAAGTTTGAAATCTTAATATGCTGTTGTAGAATGTGTTTTCAGGGCGATCACATTCGCCTCTCGGGCGAATGCGTTTTGTGCTGTATTCCCCGGCTCAAGCTCGCTTGAAAGCCAAAGGGGAATACAGCATGAAACGAAGTTCCTGTAAGGAATGATCGCCCTGCCAACCCAAGCGGAAAAGTTTTTGATGCAACTTTTTTCAAAAAGTTGCGATTTGCGCCGCTTTCTAAAAGCGGCAGTCGGAGGCGGGCGACTTTTCTAAAAAGTCGCAGTTAGAGGCGGTTATACCGCCACGTCGAAGTCGCGGAGGGCTTCGTTCAGGGAGGTTTTTTTGTCGGTCGACGGTTTGCGCTGGCCGATAATCAGTGCGCAGGGCACGCCATATTCGCCGGCCGGGTACTGCCGCTGGTAGGTGCCGGGGATCACCACCGAGTGAGGCGGCACATAGCCCTTGTATTGTACTGGCTCTGCGCCTGTTACGTCGATTACCTTAGTCGAGCCGGTAATTACCACGTTGGCCCCCAAGACCGCTCCGGTAGCGATGTGCGCCCCTTCGACCACGATGCAGCGCGACCCCAAAAAGCAGTCGTCCTCGACAATGACCGGGGCCGCCTGCACAGGCTCTAACACCCCGCCGATTCCCACGCCGCCGCTCAGGTGAACCCGTCGGCCGATCTGCGCGCAGGAACCCACGGTGGCCCACGTGTCGATCATCGTCCCCTGATCGACATACGCGCCGATGTTGACATAGGAGGGCATCTGCACCACGCCGGGCGCGAGATACGCCCCGTAGCGCGCCACAGCCGGGGGTACGACCCGAACGCCCAACTTGTCGTACTCGCTTTTGAGCGCCATTTTATCGTAATATTCCATCGGGCCGGCCTCCATGACCTGCATCTGCCGGATCGGAAAATAGAGCAACACCGCCTTTTTGACCCATTCATTGACCTGCCACTGGCCGTCGCCTAAGGGTTCGGCAGTCCGCAACCCGCCCTTGTCCAGCATTTCGATCACCTGCTCGATGGCCGCTTTCGCCTCGTCGGTTTTCAGCAGTTCGCGATCGTCCCAAGCCGCCTCGATTCGTTCTTTTAATAACTCAATCATTACTGTATTTGATTTTTATAAGACATTCCTATATACAACGTTATGGGAGCTTCCAAAAGTTCAAAAGACAAGGCTTGCGACCGAAGCAAAAGCGCAGTGTACTAAAGGTACATGAGCATTTTCGCGAGGGAGCGTAACGCAGTATTTTGGACTTTTCGAAGTTCCCATTATTTCAATCGTCGTGCGCCGTCGCTAATCACCACATCAATCACGCGCGGGGCAATGCCGAACCGTTTTTGATAGCTGTCCGAGGCTTCGCGGACAAAGGCATCGTGCGCCGAGGCTTCGATCACGTTGATTGTGCAACCGCCAAAGCCGCCGCCCATCATCCGCGCACCCAGAACGCCGTCGAACTCCCGCGCCTTTTCGGCCAGAAAATCAAGCTCCGGGCAACTGACCTCGTATTCCCCGCTCAGCCCCCGGTGCGAAGCGAACATCTGTTGCCCAAAATCGGCATAATCGCCGCGCTCCAGAGCGTCACAAGCATCAAGCACCCGCTGATTTTCCGAGACAACAAAGTGGCAACGGCGGTAAACTACTTCGCTCATATCCTGCTTGTAAGCCGACAGCATCTCAAGTGTTACATCACGTAACGAAACGACCCCCGACTCGTGGCGCGCCACCACCGCAACACCCTCCTCGCACTGCTCTCGGCGGACGTTGTACTCGGACGAGGCCAGCGAGTGTTTGACCTGCGTGTCCAACAGCAACACCCGGTAACCCACGGGCCGAAACGGCACCAACCGGTACTCCAACGAGCGGCAGTCGAGCTGAATCACCTTCTCGCGCTCACCGAACAGCGAGGCAAATTGATCCATGATCCCGCACCGAACGCCAACGTAGTGATGCTCAGTCATTTGCCCAATCTCGGCCAACGCCCGGCGGTCGAAACCCGCCTCGAAGAGGTCGTTGAGCGCAAAGGCGGCAACGCTTTCCAGCGCCGCTGACGAGGAAAGCCCCGCCCCCAACGGCACATCGCCACCAAAAACGGCATCGAATCCACCTAACACCGCTCCCCGCTTCTGCATCTCCTGAACCACGCCAAAAATATACCGCGCCCACTGCTGTTCAGGGTTTTGGATCGCGTGCAGGTCAAATTCGACGGCCTCGTCATAATCCGCCGAATAAATGCGACAGAGCGAACCCGCGCCGGGGCGAATGGCCATGTAAATCGCCTTGTCAATGGCACCGGGCAAGACAAATCCGAGGTTGTAATCGGTATGTTCGCCGATCAGATTGACCCTTCCGGGCGAAGCATAGAGTCTGCCGAATCCTCCAAAATGGCGATCGAACAAGTTTTCAATTTGTTTATTCATACTGTATATCAGTTAAAAACAATCCGTGTGCCGGAGCCGATGTCCCGGCGGCGCACCGGCTTTTGGCTTCGATGATCGCCCGAAAATCGTCGACCGAGAGTTTGCCCCGCCCCACGTCGATCAGTGTGCCGACAATGGCCCGCACCATGTTGCGCAGAAAACGGTCGGCGGCGATCGTGTAGATCAGCAAGTTGCCCTGCCTCGTCCAGCCGGAAGCAAAGATGCGGCAGATCGTTGTTTTGTTGTTGCCGTCGGCCTTGCAAAAGCTATCGAAATCACTGTATTCCAGCAAAATGGCCGCCGCTTGGTTCATCCGATCCATATCTAAGGCCAACGGATACCGGTAGGCCGTCTCCGTCCGAAACGGGTCTTTTTCGAGCGTCAGGTAATATTTGTACTCCCGCAAGGTCGCCGAAAAACGGGCGTGCGCCTCGTCCGCGACGCGCTTCACCCCAAAGGCGGCCATGTCCTTCGGCAGAATGGCATTGAGGTGGTAAATAAACGAGGCTTCGTCCAGCGGCTTTTCGGAAACTGTGTCAAAATGAGCCACATAGTACGCCGCATGAACCCCCGCATCCGTGCGTCCCGCCCCCACGACCTCTGTCGGCTCGCTCAACAGGGTGGACAGCGCCGCCTGCAACGCCGCCTGCACCGAAGGGGCGTTGTCCTGTATCTGCCAGCCGCTGTAAGCCGTACCCTTGTAGGCCAAAGTCAAAAAAAATCGCATGGGATGTTTGCTCTTTACTATCTACAAAAGTAGGTATTTTTTCATTCATTCCCATTTCGCCCGGCCTTTGGTTTTTGCGGGAAAAAAGTGTACGTTTGTGGTTTAATCGCACAATATTGCTAATATGAGAGTAGCTTTGATAGGATACGGCAAAATGGGGCACGAAATCGAGCGCATCCTGCTCGAACGCGGCCACACCATCCCGCTGATTATCGACATCCACAACGCGGCCAACCTGAATGCCGAAAACCTCCGGGGCATCGACGTGGCCATCGAATTTTCGACCCCGGCCACCGCTTTTGCCAACATCAAAACCTGCCTCGAAGCCGGCACACCCGTCGTTTGCGGCACCACGGCTTGGCTCGACCGCTACGACGAAGCCGTCAAAATTTGTCAGGAGAAGAACGGGGCCTTTTTCTACGCCTCGAATTACAGCATCGGGGTCAATATCTTCTTTCAGATTAACAAGGAGTTAGCACGCCTGATGAACAAATTTCCGGAGTACGACGTGACGATCGAAGAGGTTCATCACACCCAAAAAGTCGATGCCCCGAGTGGCACGGCCATCACGCTGGCCGAGGGGGTGCTCGAATCGCTCGACCGCAAGGCCCAATGGGTTTGCGGGACGACGACCACGCCCGGCGAGTTAGAGATTGTCGCGATCCGCCGAAGCATTGTACCGGGCACACACACAGTTACTTACGAATCGCCGGTCGACGCACTGACGATCAACCACACGGTCAAAAGTCGGAGCGGGCTGGCCATGGGAGCCGTCTCGGCCGCCGAATTTCTCTGCGGGAAACGGGGGATATACACGATGGAAGACCTAATGAACTCTTAGGGAACTCCTAAAAATCCAAAATACTGCGTTACGCTCCCTCGCCAAAATGCTCGAGTACGTTTAGTACACTGCGCTTTTGCCTCGGTCGCAAGCCTTGTCTTTTGAATTTTTAGAAACTCCCTTATAATCGGAAATACTTTGTTAAAAATGAGCACAATAAAAGATTTTTTTAGCCATAAATGGGTCAAATTCGCGATTTGGGGCGGGTTGTACACCCTTGTTTTCGTCGTTTGGACGGGCAACCTCTGGTGTCTATTGGGTTTGCCCGTGATCTACGACATCTTCATCTCCAAATGGTTCTACCGCACGATCGGCTACAAACACACCCAGTGGCGCAAGAAATCAAAGAGTTACAACGCGATCATGGGCTGGGTCGACCCGATCGTCTTTGCCGTTGTGGCCGCGACCCTCATCCGGATATTTTTCTTCGAGAACTACACCATCCCGACCGCGTCGATGGAAAAAACGCTGCTGATCGGCGATTTTCTGACGGTCAGCAAGGTGGCTTATGGGCCGAAAATGCCCAACACTCCCCTCTCCTTTCCGCTGGTACACAACACGATGCCTCTGTCGAAGACCAAAAAATCGTACCTCGAATGGATCAAATGGCCGTTCCACCGCCTGCGGGGGCTAAGGCAGATCGAGCGTAACGATGTGGTTGTCTTTAACTTCCCGGAGAGCGACACGGTTTATATGAACGGCAATGCCAACGACCTGTTTTATTACGAATACGTCCGGGCCTACGGCTGGGAGCGGGCGCAGTCGTTCGGGAAAACGCAATACCGCCCGGTCGACAAGCGCGAAAATTACGTCAAACGGTGCGTGGCCCTGCCGGGCGACACGTTGGAAGTGCGTGATGGTCAGGTATTTGTCAACGGCCAACCTCAGCCCACTTTTCCGGGGATGCAGTACAATTATACGATCCAAACCAACGGAACAGGCCTGAATAGCAACGTCTTGCAGGAGATGGGTATCTCGCTGTCCGACATCGGCTCGACCATGCCGCTCACGGCGGAGAATGCCGAGCGGATCGCCGCTTTTGGCAACGTGACCGAGGTGGTGAAGTATGAATCGGGAACAGCTGACCCACAATGTTTTCCGCACGATCCGCGCTACCCTTGGTCGGTCGACCAGTACGGCCCGATTTGGATTCCGAGCAAGGGCGCAACGGTCGAACTGACCCCGGAGAACCTCCCGCTCTACTACCGGGCGATCCGCACCTACGAGGGCCACGAGGTCGAAAGCCGCGACGGGGCGATCTACATCGACGGTGCCGTGGCCACCAACTACACCTTTGCTATGGATTATTATTGGATGATGGGCGACAACCGCCACAACTCGCTCGACTCGCGCTTTTGGGGCTTCGTGCCCGAGGATCACATCGTGGGCAAAGCCTCGTTTGTCTGGCTCTCGCTCGATCACGAAAAGAAATTCCCCGCCAACATCCGCTGGAACCGTATGTTCCGCAAGATCCGGTAACACAAGGGGGTTAAGCCCACAGGGCGGAGATCAGGATCACAAAAATTAGTGCCGGGAGCATATTGGTTACGGCGATCTCTTTGATTTTCAAGATACTAATTCCCAGCCCGATCAGTAGGATGCCGCCGACCGAGGTCAGGTCGGCGATCATCGCCTCGCTCATCAGGTGAGCCATCGAGACGGCAAAAAGCGTGATAATACCCTGATAAAACAGTACCGGAACAGCAGAAAAAAGGATGGCCGCGCCGAAGGTCGAGGCCAAAATAAGGGACGAAACGCCGTCCATCAACGATTTGGTATAGAGGATGTTCGGGGTCTGCCCGAGGCCGTCCTCGATCGGCCCGAGGATCGACATGGTGCCGACGCAAAAGAGCATGGTCGCCGTCACAAACCCCTCGGTAAAGCGGCGGTTGCTATCGGTCACGCCGCCATTCGCCGAGCTTTTGCGGCGCAGGTACTCCGAAAAACGCTGAAGATAGCGGTCGATGTCGATCCACCCTCCGACCACCGTCCCCAACACCAGGCTCAGCACAACGATCAGCAGGCGATCCGAGGCCAACGACATGGAGATGCCAATGGCCAGCGTAAAGAGGCCAATGGCTTGAAAAACAATATTTACCGTCTTCTCCGGCAGGCGGGACTTGATGGCCATTCCCAATAGACTGCCGGCGAGGATGGTTCCCGTATTAACAAGCGTTCCGATCATAAGGCTTTTTTCGATTCGTACTCCCGCAAAGGTATAATTTTTCGGCAACGATCACCCTCCCCCTGGCCGAAGAACTTGTTTGGATTTTTCCACTCTCGCCGAGGGTGGCGGATAAAATCGCAAAAAGAGGCTGTCTCGGAATCCCGAGACAGCCTCAACAACAAACTAACCTCTAACTAAAACCTATTTTAAACCCTTTTTCTTCGATAGGACCCGGTACACCACCCAAAGTGTACCGGGTTATGCCGCGCCCCTACTCTGATTTATCACAAATGAGAACAACAACGTTATCGACATGGGTAATAACCTAAACTTAATTAATAAAGCATGAGACTACATTTTAATTTTTGAATATCTATTGTATAATATTTTGCATAGATTTTCGTTTTTGTTTTCAAGGGCAAAAGTATATCGCCGCCCGGCGGGAAATAGCGATCATTCGTCAATACTTAAAAAGCGATCGTTACGCGCTATTTTGTTCGCCGTAAAGTCAACTTGTTGCGATATTTTTGTACTGCGACAACCTGTATCGGAGGGTAAGTTCAATTTGCATCCACCCCCGGAAAACTACGACAGTTTGTCTTTATTGTATAAAAAAAGGGGGTAAAAGGAGTGACTTTTTGAAAAAAAAATGATAATTTTGCGACACATCATAATCATGCCATCACATAAAACGATCCATTTATAATGACATTCTCGTTGTCATATCAACATCTATTAATATTAACGCTATCCCTCACCTCGGTGATAGTCGGGGGCTTGATGCTGACGGGTGCCATTTTCACCACTCAGTCGCATAATATCCGCAACATACGAAAAACAGGAGCGCTCGGTTTGTTTTTTTCCGCGCTCGCCTCGTATGCTTTGTACATATCTGTTTATGATCCCATGCTCTATATTCGCTGGGGTGGCTTCTGGGTATTGATTTACATGTTGATGTATATTACATTCTATCATGCCCTTTTCCTGATGACGCGCACCAAACCCTCCGAACGATTCAGTAAATGGAATTATATCATTCCCTTTCTGTTGTGCTCGCTGGTTCAGGTATTGATGATAAATATTCCGGAGGATGCGCTGCTACATTTATTCCAAAATTACCGTGAGCCTTCTGTTATAAAAATGCATTGGCAACTCTATCCTGAATATGTCTTTCTTTTTATGATGAAGCCAGTCCTCTTTTATGTAATCGACATATATTATGCCGTGATGGCGATTATGCGCGTGGTGAAACACTATAAACAGTTGCAGTTGCGCCATGGCGAGACACGCAAAAACAAGACCTGGGCTGTAACTATGACAGTCATCATCATCGCCTCGGCAGGAATATTTTTGATCGTTTCCCAACATGGGGCTGTACAGTTCGACTTAGGTTTACTTTTCATTACGATACTGGTAAACAATGCCTGCGACGTCATATTTATTTATTACCTGATGTCGGATAACTTTAAGTCATATATGCTCTACGATTGCGACGATGCAGTGGGACGCCCCCGCGACAAGACAAGACAGATGACCGTGCGCCGATTCGAACAGTACATGAGCGATAATAAACCGCATTATATGGACAAGCAGAGCCGAATAAGCGACATCTATAACGATTTTAATATCACTGCGGATGAATTTACACAATTCATAAAGGAACACTATCACCAAATGCCGGGAGTGTGGCTGAGGAGGTGGCGGCGCATACAGGAGATAGGACAACTCACTTATGCAGAGCAGAGCAGAGCAGAGCAGAGCAGAGACACAAAAAATTCCAAACAAGCTCTAAAACTAAAACTAATTAACGCAATATGATTGATAATAATGAAATAATAAGAGTGGTTTTATTCATCTCTTATTCCGCAATATTTATCACGCTCGGCGTTCTGTTGCTGCTGTTTTGGCGACACAAAGCCCGGAGAGGCGAACGTGTCTATTACCATTTTTTGTCGCTTCTCAGCATCATTTGTTTCTTCGACTCTATTTTGTGTAGCTTTTTGGTTGTCAATGTGTTGTACCCCAATATATATGTACATCTGCACGTGTTGTTTCTGTTGCTGATGCTTTTGATTGTGGTGCTGTTCTACCATTTTATCTGGATGATTACCAATCCCGACATAGAACACTCCTCTTTCCCGTGGAAATATTATGTTATCACGTTGGCGATTTGTGCCGTGGTATGGGTCATTTCGCTATTTGTTCCATTTGAGACCAAACTGCAACTTGCCTCTAATAAGTTCTCTTACGTAGATTACAGTTATCCGTTGAGTTCCATCCTCTACAATGCCATGCCGATAGGTTTCAGCATCTATCTGATTTTTTTTGCAGTCAAAGAGTTCGCTCTCATACGCAAATACAGGGTCTACATAGCAAGCTACTCGGCCGATTTGGAACACACCTCTCTCGGGTGGCTCTATTTCATAGCGGCAATCGTATTGTGTATGACAGTACTCCCATTTACGACTCTGCTATACAATTGGATTCCACTACTGTCATCCAACATCGGAGCTATCGTCGGTGTATTTCTGCCTATCCAAATGTTGGTACTCGTGGTGAATATCTATGCCGACAATTATGTGATTATCCGGGAGAAACAGACAAAAACCGATAATAATCCTTTTGGAACCGCCAACGGCCTGCTGACCGTCGAGGCTTTTACGGCCTATATCAAAAATAATAAATCCTGGCGCAACGCCAACATCCTCATCACCGACATCGCCCCGGATTTCTGCACCAATCGAAACACCCTGTCGCAATTCATCAACAGCTCCTATAACATCGATTTCCGAACGCTCATCAACAGTTGCCGCCTGTGCGATTTGATCCACTTGGAAAATAATCACCCGGACAAGAAGTTTATCGAGATCGTCGAAATGGCGGGTTTCGGCACCTACCGCAGTTACCAACGCGCCAAAGCCCGAGGGTACAACCTGAGCAAAGTCTCCTCGATCATCGACATCCGCTCGTAGCGAAGCCCTGTAATGGCGCAATAACAACCTACCACCTCCCCCTCGCCCAAAGAGGCTCGGGTACTCCTCCTTCCCCGAAGGAGGAGATTTTACTCACACATTATTTTACACTAAAAAATCCCCTCCTTCTGGAAGGAGGGGTGGCACGAAGTGACGGGGTGGTAGGTCTTTTCTGAATTTTCTTTCGTCTTTTTTTACCTACCACCTCCCCCTCGCCTATCGGCTCGGGTACTCCTCCTTCGGGGAAGGAGGAGAGTTTTTTTTGTTTTTTTACCCCCTTTAAAGTCCCCTCCTTCTGGAAGGAGGGGTGCCCTGCAAGGGCGGGGTGGTAGATTTTGGCGCAACTAAGAATTTGTTTGACTTAGTATCCCCACCAACTTTTTACACTGAACCGAATTTTTTGGTTATTTTTACCAAAAATTTAAAACCAATGAAACGGGTTGTTGTCGGGTTGTCGGGCGGGGTCGATTCCAGCGTGGCGGCCTACCTTTTGAAGGAGCAGGGCTATGAGGTGATCGGGATGTTCATGCAGAATTGGCACGACACCACGGGCACGCTGGCCGGTGACTGCCCGTGGCAGGACGATCGGATGTTTGCCGAACTGGTGGCCAAGCGGCTCGATATCCCCTTTCATTTCATCGACTTGAGCGGCCCCTATCGCCAGCGGGTGGTCGATTATATGTTTGCCGAGTACGAAAAGGGGCGCACGCCCAACCCCGATGTGCTGTGTAACCGGGAGATCAAATTCGACGCTTTTCTCCAAGCCGCTTTGGCTCTTGGGGCCGATTATGTGGCCACGGGGCACTATTGCCGCCGCGAGGAGATCGCGGTCGACGGTCAGCCGGTCTATCGCCTCTTGGCCGGGAGTGACCCGAACAAAGACCAGAGCTATTTTCTCTGCCAACTCTCTCAACAGCAACTATCTAAGGCCTTGTTCCCGATCGGAGAACTGCTCAAGCCCGAGGTGCGCCGCATCGCCGCCGAGCAAAAATTGGCCACGGCCGAGCGCAAAGATTCTCAGGGGATTTGCTTTGTCGGCAAGGTCGATCTGCCGGTATTTCTTCAGCAAAAACTATCTGCCCGCCCCGGCGACATCATCGAAATCCCTGCGACGTGGAGCGGCTATGCCCCGGTGCCAGAGCCTCGAACAGCGGACGAAATTCGCCAAGCCGCCGAACCGGTGATCTATCACCCAACGGACGGAATAAAGGTCGGCGAGCACAACGGTGCCCATTTTTACACCATCGGCCAGCGCAAGGGGCTTCAGGTGGGCGGAAAACCGGAACCGCTTTTTGTCATCGCCACCGACGTGGAGCGCAACATCGTCTACACCGGGCAGGGGCAGGATCATCCCGGTCTCTACCGGAAAGCCCTGCACATCAAGCCGCAAGAGATGCACTATGTGCGTCCCGACCGGGAGATTGCCCCGGGCGAAAGCCGCCGGTTCGACCTGCGAATCCGCTATCGCCAGCCCCTGCAACCCGGCACCCTCTACCGCTTCGACGACGGCGGATACCTCGTTTTTGACCAGCCCCAACGGAGCGTCACTGCCGGGCAGTTTGCCGCTTGGTATGATGGGGAAGAGTTGATAGGTTCGGGTGTAATCAACAAATAAAAAGGCTTTTATGGAATTTCGCACGCCGGTCGACCTCCCCGCTTACCCGTTCCGGATCGGATACGAGCACAAGGGGATGCTCTTGGGTTCTTGTTTTGCGGGGGCGGTGGGTGCGCGGATGGAGCGGATGAAGATGCCGGTGACGGTCAATCCGTTCGGGGTGGTCTATAACCCGGCTTCGCTGGTCGACACGCTGGAGCGGCTTGAACAGGGCGCGCCATTGGCCGAGGAGGAGCTTCGGGAGGATCGCGGGCTGTGGTTCGCCTTTTCGCACCCCGGCGCGTTTGCCTCGCCGGACAGGGCGCAGGCCTTAGCGGCCATCAATCGCTCCATTCAGCAGGGACACAGGGCTTTGCTTCAGGCCGATTACCTGATCCTGACCCTCGGGACGGCTTGGGTGTACGAATTGGCCGAGAGCGGCCGCATCGTGAACAACTGCCACAAAATCCCGGCGGCGGCCTTTCGGCGGCGGCGATTGATCGCGGACGAAATTGCAGAGGCTTTCGTGCGGCTGTTGGAAAGGCCACTCTATCGGAACAAGCATATCCTACTGACCGTCAGCCCGATTCGTCACCTGAAAGACGGTCTGACGGAAAACAGCCTCAGCAAATCCATCCTGCGGGTCGCCGCCCAAGCGGTGGTCGACCGATGCGAAAACGCGCACTATTTTCCGGCCTATGAAATCGTGATGGACGACCTGCGCGATTATCGTTTTTACGAGCGGGACATGGTGCACCCCTCGGCGGTGGCGGCAGACTATGTATGGGAGGCGTTTTGCGGCGCGCTGGTCGACGAAAAAGCCCTGAGCCTCTTCCCCCGGATCGAAAAAATCCGGTCGGCGCGGGAGCATCGCCCTTTTCACCCGCAGAGCACAGAACATCAGGCCTTTCGCAAGGCTATGTTGTCCGAAATCAAGGCCTTGCAACAAGCCTGTCCCGGGTTGGATTTCGCGGACGAGTACGATTGGTTTAATCAAAAGAGGGTATAAAAACCATGGGCTGGCGCGAAATCAGGTGTCCGCGATGCGGCAAGACGGTCAAAATCCCGTGGTTGTGGGTGCTCGGGCTGGAGATGGTTTTTTATTGCGTCAAATGCCGTAAATACCTGCGGATCAATTACAAATGGGGCGCGGTGCTGACCGGCATCGGCTGGGCGGGAGCCTTTGTCTCGATCCAGTTAGTCAGCTACTTCGCCTCTAAATTTACGATCACGCTGGCCGCCATCGCCTTCCTGCCGTTAGGCTTCCTTTACTCCTTTTTATTGAGGCGGTTGGCATTAAGGCACACGAGGCGCAATAAAAGTGAGAAATAATTCCTAATTTTGGGGGCAATTTAGAGACTATTATGCGTCGATTCGTTTTTCTGTTTTCTATAGCCCTCTGTGCGGTCGCTTTTCGGGCGGCGGGGCAGGCTCGTGCGCCGAAATTGGTGGTCAACATCGTGGTCAGCCAGATGCGGTACGACTACCTGACCCGTTTTAGCCACAACTTTTCGGAGGGCGGTTTTCGGCGGATGATGAACGACGGCGTTTTTTTCACCAACGCCCGGTACGGTTATACGGGCAACAACACGCTGGCCGGGCTGACAACGATCCTCAGCGGAGCCGACCCTTCGGCGCACGGCGTGGTCGCCGAGCGGTGGATCGACTACACGACCAACGAGGCCGTTTACGCCGTGGCCGATAAAAACTATTACGGCTTAGGGTGCGTGGAGATTCTCGGCCAATATGCCCCTACCCACCTGACAGCCAGCACAATCGGCGACGAACTCAAACGCCATAACAAACAGTCGCGTGTCATTAGCATCGCGCTGGAACCGACCTCCAGTGTCATCGGCGGAGGGACCATGGCCGATGCCGTCTATTGGTTCGATCCGTTTCGTGGAAATTGGTGTACGAGCACCTATTACATGGATCGTCTGCCCAACTGGGTCGACCAATTCAACACGGCCAAAAGCGTCAACGAGTACAACCGGCGGGAGTGGTCGCTCTATCGCCTCCCCTCGGCTTATGTCTATTCCGAGCGGAGCGAGATATTCTCCGAGGCCGACCGCCGCGCCGTCACCCTTTCGCTGAGCAGGCTCATGCGCCGCAAGGAGAATGAGGGCTATTTCAAGATGCAGATCATGCCGACAGGGGTCGACCTGATGATGGATTTTGCCAAGCAGACCATTATTTACGAGAGCCTCGGCAAGGGCGAACAGACTGACCTGCTGACTATTACTGTCGACCCTCTGCGTTTCATCACCGAAACCTACGGCACCGAGGCGATGGAGACCGAGGATGCCCTCTACCGCTTAGATGCCAATTTGGCCAACCTGATTGAATTTGTCGAGGAACAGATCGGCAAGGAGAACGCCCTCTTTGTTCTGACGGCCGACCACGGTTCGAGCGACACCTTCCGCCCCGAGAGTCGCAATCCGCGCGGGCTGTTCAACGCAATGCAATTCAAAGTGGTTATCAACGGCTTCCTGAACACACAGTACGGCGACGGCGATTGGGTGGTCGACTATGTCAACAACAACCTCTACCTGAACCACCGCTTGATCTTTGAGCGGAACGTCAACCTCGGGCAGATGCAGGCCCAGGTGGCCGCCTTTGCCCTGCAATTCAGGGGCATTGCACAAGCCGTTACCGGCACCGCCCTGCAAAGCAACCACTTCGCGGGCGGAACCCTGCAAAAGATTCAGAAGGGCTATTATCCGAAACACTCGGGCGATGTGATCGTCAGCCTGATGCCGGGTTGGATCGAAGAGGCCGAAAACCGCGTCTCGCTGTCCGGGTCTGAGTATGAGTACGATACGCACGTTCCCCTGCTCTTTTACGGCGCGGGACTTATCCCGCAAACGATTCGCGAGGCGGTCGATATGACAGACCTCGCGCCCACTTTGGCGCGCATTTTGGACGTTAGCCGACCCGACGCGGCCACCGGACAGGAGATTGTACCGATCACCGGGCAGTTCGAGCGAAAAAAATAGGAATTATGTCAACAAAAGATACGATACAAGAAGAGATCATCGACGAGTTTTCGCTCTTCGACGATTGGATGGACAAATACAACTACCTGATTGAGTTGGCCAAAGACCTGCCGGCGATCGACGAAAAACACCGCACCGAGGCCTATCTGATCAAAGGGTGTCAGTCGCGGGTGTGGGTCGATGCCGAGCTGAGAGAGGGGCGGATGTACTTCACCGCCGACAGCGACGCGATCATCACCAAAGGCATCATCGCCCTGCTGATCCGCGTGCTCGACGGACGAACACCGCAACAGGTGCTCGACACCGACCTCTATTTCATCGACCGGATCGGGTTGCAGGAAAACCTCTCGCCCACCCGGGCCAACGGGCTGTTGGGCATGATTAAACAGATGCGCCTCTATGCGCTGGCCTTTCAGGCGCAAGAAGCAAAAAAAGAGTAACAAGTCATGGGTTTCACACCGCAGGAAATATTACAGATCGAGCAGGACATTGTTCTGGTGCTTAAAAACATATACGACCCGGAGATTCCGCTCAACATCTACGACTTGGGGCTGATCTACGAGATCGACGTGGAGCCGGGCGGGGCCACAACCCTGCGCATGACGCTCACCGCGCCCAACTGCCCCATGGCCGACCAACTCATCGAAGAGGTACACAACGAAGTGGCCAAAGTCAAAGGGGTAACCGACGTGAATGTCGTCCTGACCTTCGACCCCCCGTGGGACAAATCCATGCTCTCCGAAGAGGCGATGTTAGAATTAGGCTTTCTGTAAAAGCTCCCTCCAAAAAAAATGGCCGGAATTTCTTCCGGCCATTTGTACAATCATTGCCCTTCTTTAGAAAGGGGATATTACGCCCCTGCTGTTATTGCAACGTCCCCTGTTGAGCCTGCGCGATCATCGCTTTGCTGGCAGTCAGGTAGATTTCGACGCGGCGATTTTTCGCCCGGCCTTCGGCTGTGGAGTTGTCGGCAACCGGCACATCGTAAGCCAACCCGTTGGCTGTGAAGCGCGAACGGTTAAGCCCCTGGCCAATCAGGTAGTTTTCAACCGCGTCGGCACGTTGCAGGGAGAGACGTTCGTTGACCGCGCGGCTCCCGGTGTTGTCGGTGTGGCCGTTGATCGTCACGTCGGTATCCGGATTCTGAGCCAGCGAAACGGCAAATTTAGAGAGTTCGCTGATCGCCGCCGCGCTCAGGTCGCTTTTGCCCGTGGCAAAAAGAATCCCGTCGGGGAAAGTCACCTTAATGGCCTGCAAGTCGTTGTCGTCGGTGACCGTTTCAATTTCTACGTTGGAGTTGGCTAACTGTTGTTCCAGCTCGGCTTTCTGTTTGTCCATCCGGCGACCAATCAAAGCCCCCGTTCCGGCACCCACTGCCGTACCGATCGCCGCGCCGATGCCGGCGCCTTTACCACCTCCGATCAAGGCTCCGATGCCTGCGCCCAGCGCCGCACCGCCACCTGCTCCGACTGCCGTACCCTTTTGGGTTTGGTTCATGGTCGAACACCCCGTGAACACCATCAGCGCGCAAAGGGCACTGACTGTCAAGTTTCTTACATTTTTCATACGCTTACTTCTATAAAATTTATACTTCATTGAATGATAGTTCCTTACAAGCTCTTTACCCTCTCACGATCGTCGCCTCGCGGTCGGGGCCGACGGAGATGATCTTGACCGGGACACCGGTTTGTGCTTCGATAAATTCCACATACGCCTTCAATTCGGGCGGGAAATCCTCGTAACGGCGAATGGCGTTGATGTCGCACTGCCACCCTTTGAACTCGGTGTAAACCGGAGTCAGGTCGCCACCAATCTCATACGGAAACTCTGTTACAAATTCGTTGCCAATTTTATAAGAAGTTGCAATTTTAATCGTTTCAAAATCGTTCAGCACATCGGCTTTCATCATAATCAGCGAGGTAACCCCGTTAATCATCACCGAATATTTCAGCGCGACCAAATCCAACCAGCCGCACCGCCGTTTGCGCCCGGTGACCGAGCCAAATTCGTGGCCGATCTGGCATATCTCCTCGCCAACTTCGTCGAACAGCTCGGTGGGGAAGGGGCCTGCTCCCACGCGGGTGCAATAGGCTTTGAAGATGCCGAAGACCTCGCCGATCTTGTTGGGCGCGATGCCCAATCCGGTACACGCGCCCGCGCAAATCGTGTTGGAGGAGGTGACAAAGGGATAGGAGCCGAAATCAATGTCGAGCATCGTCCCCTGAGCACCCTCGCAGAGCACCGAACGCTCCTCGTTCAAAATGCGGTTGATGACGTGTTCGCTGTCGATCAGCTGGAACCGCTTCAGGTATTCGATCCCCGCCAGCCACTCCTGTTCCATTTCTGCGAGGTCGTACTCGAAATTCATCTCGCGCAGAATCTGCTCGTGCCGTGCTTTGGCTTTGGCGTATTTGGCCTCGAAGTCGTGCAGGATGTCGCCCACCCGCAGGCCGTTGCGGCTCACCTTGTCGGTATAGGTCGGGCCGATGCCTTTGCCGGTCGTTCCCACCTTGTCGTCGCCTTTGGCCGCCTCATAAGCCGCGTCCAACAGGCGGTGGGTCGGCAGGATCAGGTGCGCCTTTTTCGAGAGGGCGATTCGCTGGGTCAGGTCGTGCCCCGAGCGAGCCAACGCCTCGGCCTCCGAGCGGAAGACCGCCGGGTCGAGCACCACACCGTTGCCGATGATATTCAGTTTATTGCCTTGAAAAATCCCCGACGGAATGGAACGGAGGATGTACCTTTCGCCGTTGAACTCCAAGGTGTGTCCGGCATTCGGCCCCCCTTGGAAACGAGCCACCACATCGTAATGGGGCGTCAATACGTCCACGACCTTCCCTTTTCCCTCGTCCCCCCATTGGAGACCCAGAATGACATCTGCTTTCATTGATTGTCGTTTAATTAAAAAAGAAAAACCGGGCTAAGATAGGGCTTTTCTTTGAGACTTTGAAGACAGGAGGCAAAAAGAAATGGAAAATAATCTTATCTTCGCATTATGAACTCCCGGAAATTACATCGAATCCTCTGGATTGCTCTGTTGTTGCTGACGCTTTCGGCTGGGAGCGCGCGGGCGCAACTGAACAAATACTATTTCTATTGGGCGGGGGAGAACTATATGCGGGAGAGCAAATACCGCGATGCGATCGAGACGCTCAACATCCTGTTGCGCAGCGACGAAAACGCTTACGAGGCCTATTTCCTGCGCGGGGTGGCAAAATACAACCTCGACGACCTCTATGGAGCCAACGAAGATTTTACGCTGGCCATCGCTAAAAATCCGGTCTACACGATGGCCTACCACTACCGCGCCATCACCCGCTCGCGGTTGGGCGATTACGACGATGCCCTGCGCGATTTTCGCGAGGCGATCGACCTGCGCCCCGATATGCCGGGGCCTTATTACAGCCGGGGGGTAACCTATCTGCTGAGCCAGCAATTCGAGCAGGCGATCGCCGATTTCGACGAATTTCTCAAATTCGAGCCTCGCGTGGCCGATGCCTATATTAATAAAGGGACGGCTTACCTTTATTTGAAAGACACGGTGCGTGCGCTGGAAAATTACGACCGCGCGGTCGAAACCTACCGCTATGGCCCCGACGGGCTGATTCGCCGGGGGGCACTTTTTACCAGTCAGGGGCGGTACGACGAGGCGTTGGCCGACTTCAACCGCGCCATCGCGCTCGATTCGCTCACGCCCATTCCCTATTTCAACCGGGCGATTGTTTACGCTAACACCCAACGACCGTTAGAGGCTATCGGCGACATCGACCGGGTGATCCGCCTCGATTCGACCCTCTCGATCGCCTATTTCAACCGGGCGATCCTGCGCTCGCAAATTGGCGATTACAACCGGGCACTGACCGATTACGACCGTGTGGCGCGGCTCAACCCGAACAACGTGCTGGTCTTCTACAACCGGGCGGCACTGAACACCCAACTTGGGTTTTACGAGGCGGCCATTCGCGACTATTCCGAGGCCATTGACCTCTATCCCGACTTTGCCAACGCCTATTTAAACCGGTCGAATCTCCGCCAGTACCTCGGCGACAACACGGGGGCGCAGGGCGACCGCGTGATTGCCGAGCAGAAAATTGCCGAATACCGCACCAAGCTGAGCGACAGCGCCTTCTCGATCTACGCCGACACCAGCCGACAGTTCAACCAACTGCTCTCGTTCGACCCCATTTATGGCCGCTCGGACTTTGCCAACATCGCCTCTGCCGACCGGTCGGACATCACGCTCCTGTCGCTCTTCCGCTTCTCGCTTCGGAGCGAGGACGATAAGCCGGTCTCCGTGGCTTCGCTGTACGAAAGCGATCGCGTGGCCGATTTTCTGACCGATGTCAATATTCCTTATCTAAGGCTGACCAACCAGGAGACCGATATCCCCAACGATTCGTTGTTTGTCTACGACCAGCGAGCTACCGCCAAGGTGCAGGCCGACCCGCAGAATTGGCGGTACAGTCTGGAGCGGGGGGTGACCCAAGCGCTGATCCGACAATATTACAACGCGATCAACTGCTATAAACAGGCCATTGAAATCGACCCGTCGAACCCGTTCCTCTACCTGAACCGCAGTACGACACAGGCCGAGATGATCGACTTCATCTCCTCGATCGACAACAGCTATCAGCAGATCACCTTCGACAGCGACCCGGTCAACCGGCTGAAAAACAGCGGAACAAAGACGTATAATTACGACGAGGCGATCCACGACCTGAACAAGGCCATCCGCCTCTTCCCCGAATTTGCCCACCTCTATTACAACCGGGCCAACCTGCACTGCCTGTCGGGGGAGATGCCTGAGGCTTACGACGACTATACGCGGGCCATCGAACTCTTTCCCGGCTTTGCCGAGGCCTATTACAACCGGGGGTTGGTACAGATTTACCTGAATGATACCCGCAAAGGGGCGTTGGACATCAGCAAGGCAGGGGAGTTGGGCATCGACCAATCTTATGAGGTGCTAAGAAGATACGGCGGTGCAGTCAATTAAAAATAAGATACTAATATGGAGAAGATCGTACAAAAAATGAGGGATTCAAAGGCCTTGCGCTGGAGTGTGTTGGGGATGGTCTCGTTGTCGATGATGAGCGGATACATCATTTCCGACATCGTTGCCCCGCTGAAAACCCTGTTGGAGCAAGCTCCCACGCTCTGGAACAGCACCGATTACGGCGTCTTTACCAGCGGATACGGCTGGCTCAATATCTTTCTGTTGATGCTGATATTCAGCGGGATGATCCTCGACCGCATGGGCATTCGTTTTACCGGCACACTGGCCATGCTGGTCATGATCGCCGGAACGGCCATCAAATATTGGGCACTCTCGACCACCTTTGCCACTCCGATGATCGACCTCCCTTTCGGCTGGCAATTCAACCGGCAGGTGCTCTACGCCGCCTTGGGGTTCGCCGTCTTCGGCACGGGGGTCGAGATGATCGGCATCACGGCCAATAAAGCGATTGTCAAATGGTTTAGAGGCAAGGAGATGGCGTTGGCTATCGGCATGAACACAGCCTTCGGGCGGATCGGCACGCTGATCGCCCTGAGCCTGACCCCCAAAATCGCCATTCATTTCGGGTCGGTCAGCGCGCCAATCCTCATGGGGCTGGGCATTCTCTGCTTGGGACTGTGTACCTTTTTGGTTTACAACATCATGGATCGTCGCTTGGATCGGCAGGACAGTGCCGCCGGGGTCGAGGCCGAAGAGCCGTTCCGCTTTCGCGACATCGGGCGCATCGCCTCCAACAGCGGCTTTTGGCTGATTACCGCGCTCTGTGTCCTCTTCTATTCGGCGGTGTTCCCCTACCTGAAATACGCGCCGGACTTCATGTTCCAAAAATTCGGCATCCCGCTCGACCGTGCCGGGGAGATTCCCTCGCT
>JAISHQ010000072.1 GCA_031262465.1 Rikenellaceae bacterium | reverse complement strand
CACAAGCACAAATGCCAACAGGAACGACATCATACCCGAGTTAATCGAATCTTGACCGAGCGACGGGCCCACAACCGAGTCTTGAATGATGCGTGCCGGAGCGGGCAACTTACCCGATTTCAGCACGTTGGCAAGGTCTGTCGCCTCTTGAATGGTGAAGCCGCCGGTGATTGATGAGCGTCCGCCGGTGATTTCGGCATTAACAGTCGGGGCCGAATATACATAGCCGTCGAGCACGATAGCGACCGATTTACCGATATTGTCGGCAGTACGGCGGGCCCAAGTTTTGGAGCCTGTCGAGTTCATCGTCATACTCACTTCGGCGGTCGAGCCGTGTTCCGAGAAGTTTTCGCGAGCATCGGTGATGACCGAACCGTCCAACGGAGCTTTGCCGTCGCGCGTGTTGGCCTTGATTGCATAGAGTTGGAACATCGAGCCTCCCTCGTCATAAGCCTTCACGCCCCACATCAGGCGCAAATCGCGCGGGAGCAGCGAACGAACTTGCTGCAAAGAGAAATATTTGTTGACCGTGGCGGTGTCATACGATGCCGCGATACCGACAACCGGTCCGGGAGCCACACCCTGCATCGAAACCATAGGTTGCAACTTCGTCCACAAGTTGTTGCTCGTGGTGGCCGCTTCGGCGGCAGGGGTGTTCAGCTCTTCGATACCTTCCAAAATATCGGTCTCGACTGCTTTTTCAGTCGCACTCTCTTCTTCTACCACAGCCACCTCTTCTACGGGAGTGGCGGGTGCGAGAGCTGCGTTATAGCGCTGAACTTCGGCATTGACCTGTTCCAGATAGGGGAAAATCTCGCTATTGTCGTATGTTGCCCAAAATTCGAGCGAGGCGGTACCCTGCAACAGTTTACGCACACGTTCGGGTTCCTTGACACCCGGAAGCTCAATCATCACACGGCCGTTGTCCAACTGCTGGATGTTGGGATTAGCCACACCGAAACGGTCGATACGATTCCTGAGCACGTTGAATGAGTTGGAAATAGCACCGTCACACTGTTCTCTGAGCACCTTGATAACATCTTCGTTGGTGCTGGTCGGCAGAATCTGCTCTTTCAGAGTCGGAGTGTTGAAAATATAGGCCAGCGGAGCACCACCCGACAACTTCTCATACGAGCGGGCAAACAGAGTGATATAGTCGTCGCTGCTGTTGCGTTGCAGGTTGCGAGCCTCGGCCAAAGCGGCACCGAACACGGGGTCTTTACTGTCGCCCGAAAGAGCGCGGATAACATCCTCGACCGAGATCTGCATCATCACGTTCATCCCGCCACGCAGGTCGAGCCCAAGGTTAATCTCCTTGTCCTGACACTGTTTGTAGGTGAATCCGAGATAGACTTTTTGCGTTTTGATAGAGTCTAAATAGGCCTCCATTTTGGCTTCCTGTAACTCGGGAGCGAATTGCGCGGCATATTTGCCGGCCTTGTTTTCCACAACCTTGGTGGCAACTGTGAAAGAGAGCTGATAAGCACAAGCCAGAACCAACAGAACGGTCAATAGCCTCAGTGCGCCTTTGTTTTGCATTTCGATTAGATATTTTTATTTGTATTTGTTTTGCGTTCGGGGTGTTTTTCTGCCAATCGGGCATTACTAACCTATTAGTCCGCAAAATTATATAAAAATTTCCTAAATAGGGATAATAATCCGCGTATTCACCAAATATTTTATAGAATTTAAGTAGAAAGTAAAAATTATTTCGCCATTATTTGAGAGCTATTTTGAGATGATTTTCGACTTTCGCCGAGGAGAGCATAGCGGGCTATGTGACCGAGGGAAAGGGCGAAAAGGGCTCGAAAGAGCCGAAAAGAATGGTGAATTTAAAAGAAATGTCATATTTTTAAACGGATAAATAATTATTACTTTCTACTTAAAAGGTCGTGGTACACAGCCTTCGGCTGAGTGGCTTAAAAAAAATGCGGGGCAAGCCCCGCACAATAATTTTTCATTCTTCATTTTTCATTCTTCATTAAAGAAAGAGGTTGTCTCGATTTTCGAGACAACCTCTTCTTTGGGTTACCTGTTGGCCATTATCGTGTCGTATGCCTCGCGCGAGCCGACAACTATCTTGTCGTACTTGCGTAAGCCCGTACCTGCCGGTATCAACTTACCGCAGATGACGTTCTCTTTGAGGTTTTCGAGCGGATCGACCTTGCCCTGTATAGCAGCTTCGTTGAGCACTTTGGTAGTCTCCTGGAACGAGGCCGCCGACATAAAGCTCGAAGTCTGCAATGCCGCACGGGTGATACCTTGCAAAACCTGTGTCGAAGTGGCCGGCGTGATGTCGCGCACCTCGACCTGACGCAAGTCTTTGCGTTTGAGCATCGAGTTTTCGTCCCTCAGGCGACGCACCGTGATAATCATACCCTGTTTCATCTCGGCCGAATCGCCGGCGTCCATCACAACGACCTTGTCGAACAGCGAATCATTCTCTTCGATGAAGTCCCACTTGTCGACCACTTGGTCTTCAAAGAAACGGGTGTCGCCCGGGTCTTCGATTTTGACCTTGTTCATCATCTGGCGCACGATGACCTCGAAGTGCTTATCGTTGATTTTCACACCCTGCATACGGTAAACCTCCTGCACCTCATTGACGATGTACTCCTGAACCTTGGTCGGCCCTTGGATTGCCAAAATGTCGCTCGGGGTGATAGCACCGTCCGAAAGCGGCATACCGGCCTTCACAAAGTCGTTCTCCTGCACCAAAATCTGACGCGACAGGGGCACCAAATAGCGGCTCACGTCGCCATCGCGCGAGGTGACCACAATTTCGCGGTTACCACGCTTGATTTTGCCGAAAGTGACTTCGCCGTCGATTTCCGAAACAATGGCCGGATTCGACGGGTTGCGGGCCTCGAACAGCTCGGTGACGCGGGGAAGACCCCCCGTGATGTCGCCCGAGTTGCCGACCGCGCGCGGAATCTTTATCAGAATCGAACCGGCCTTAATCTTGGCATTCTCCTTGACCACGATGTGGGCGCCCACAGGCAGGTTGTACTGACGAACCTCTTCGCCGTTTTTGTCGATAATCTTGATGACGGGGTTCTTGGTCTTGTCCTTGGAGTCGGTGATGACCTTCTCCCTCAGACCGGTCTGCTCGTCATACTCTTCGCGATAGGTGACGTTCTCGATGATGCTGTCGAACACAACCTTACCCTCGTATTCCGAGATGATAACGGCGTTGTAGGGGTCCCATTCGCACACCAAATCGCCTTTCTTCACCTCTTCGCCGCTCTTCATATGGAGTACCGCACCATAAGGAAGCGCGTGGCTGTAAAGAGTGATGCCTGTCTTGTTGTCGATAATGTGGAGCTCGGCCTGACGGCTGATGACCACATTGGAAAGTACGCCGTCTTCGTTCTTGACATTGACCGTGCGGAGTTCTTCGATTTCCAGACGACCGTCGTACTTCGACACAACGTTCGACTCGACCGCCACACCGCCTGCAACCCCCCCGACGTGGAACGTACGGAGAGTAAGCTGTGTACCGGGTTCACCGATAGACTGTGCCGCGATGACACCCACCGTTTCGCCCTGCTGAACCATACGGCCCGTAGCGAGGTTGCGACCATAACACTTGGCACAGCAACCCTTGCGCGATTCACAAGTGAGAACCGAACGAATATCGACCTTTTCGACAGGCGACTTTTCGATAGCTTCGGCAATCTCTTCGGTAATCTCTCCTCCGGCGGCAACAAGCAACTCGCCCGTCAAAGGATTCACCACATCTTCGACCGCCGTGCGACCCAAAATGCGCTCATACAACGTTTGCACCACATCCTCGTTGCGTTTGATAGCCGTGGCCGTCAGCCCGCGCAGAGTGCCGAAGTCCTCTTCGTTGATAATTACATCCAGAGCCACATCGACCAGACGCCTCGTCAGATAACCCGCATCCGCCGTTTTCAAAGCGGTGTCGGCCAAACCTTTACGAGCACCGTGGGTCGAAATGAAGTATTCGAGCACCGAAAGACCCTCCTTGAAGTTCGACAAAATCGGGTTTTCGATGACCTGACCGCCCTCGGCACCACTCTTCTGAGGCTTCGCCATAAGACCACGCATCCCCGAAAGCTGACGAATCTGCTCCTTGGAACCACGCGCCCCCGAGTCGAGCATCATATAGACGGGGTTGAACCCTTGCTGGTCGGCCACGAGTTGGTCAATCAACGTTTTGGTGAGCTTGGTGTTGATATTTGTCCAGATGTCGATAATCTGGTTGTAACGTTCGTTGTTGGTGATAAGACCGGCGTTGTAGCTCTCCATCACCTCGTCCACACGCTCATACCCCTCGTTCACCAGCACATCTTTCTCTTCGGGGATAAGCACAGCGTCGAGGTTAAACGACAGACCACCACGGAATGCCATCTGGTACCCCAAGGCTTTCACATCGTCGAGGAAAGCAGCGGCTTTGTCGGCTCCGGCTTTTTTCATCACCACACCGATAATGTCGCGCATCGAACGCTTGGTGAGTACTTCGTTGATGTAGCCCACCTCCCTGGGAACCACCTGATTAAACAGAATGCGCCCAATGGTTGTTTCGATAAGTTCGCTCGTGCCGTCCTCTTTTTCCATTCTCACGCGCACTTTGGCGTGCAAATCGGCCCGCTTTTCGTTATAGGCGATAATCGCCTCCTCGGGCCCGTAGAACACCAAACCTTCGCCTTTCACGCCCGCGCGGGGCTTGGTGATATAGTACAACCCGAGCACCATGTCCTGCGAGGGAACGGTGATAGGCGCACCATTGGCGGGGTTGAGGATGTTGTGCGAACCGAGCATCAGAATCTGCGCCTCCAAAATAGCCTCGTTGCCCAACGGCAGGTGGACAGCCATCTGGTCACCGTCGAAGTCGGCGTTGAATGCCGTACACGACAGCGGGTGCAACTGAATTGCCTTACCCTCGATGAGTTTAGGCTGGAATGCCTGAATACCCAAGCGGTGAAGGGTCGGGGCACGGTTCAAGAGCACAGGGTGTCCCTTAATCACATTTTCGAGGATGTCCCAAATCACAGGGTCTTTGCGGTCGATGATTTTTTTGGCACTTTTCACCGTCTTCACAATGCCGCGCTCAATGAGCTTGCGGATGATGAACGGCTTGTAGAGCTCGGCGGCCATATCTTTGGGGATACCCATTTCGTGCATCTTCAACTCGGGGCCCACAACGATAACCGAACGGGCCGAATAATCGACACGTTTACCGAGCAAGTTCTGACGGAAACGTCCCTGCTTGCCTTTGAGGCTGTCGCTCAGCGATTTGAGCGGACGGTTGCTCTCGGTTTTGACGGCGTTGGACTTGCGCGAGTTGTCGAACAGCGAATCGACAGCCTCCTGCAACATACGTTTTTCGTTGCGCAAAATCACATCCGGTGCTTTAATCTCGATAAGCCTTTTCAGACGGTTGTTGCGAATAATCACCCTGCGGTAGAGGTCGTTGAGGTCGCTGGTTGCGAACCTACCCCCGTCGAGCGGCACCAACGGGCGCAATTCGGGCGGAATCACCGGAATCACTTTCAACACCATCCACTCGGGTTTGTTCACCCCTTTCGACATACGGAACGACTCGATAACGTTGAGGGTCTTCAACGCTTCGGTCTTCCTCTGTTGCGAAGTTTCGGTGCTTGCCTTGTGCCTCAGCGAGTACGACAGACCGTCGAGGTCCACCTTTTGCAGAAGCGTGTAGACCGCCTCGGCACCCATCTGGGCAACAAACTTTTCGGGGTCGTCGTCGTCCAACTGTTGATTGCCTTTGGGCAGAGCGGCGATAATATCCAAATACTCCTTCTCGGCCAACAAATCGAGGCGGTTCACCCCCGCAGCAGCTGCCGCACCCGGGTTAATCACCACATAGCGTTCGTAATAGACTATGCTTTCGAGCTTCTTAGTGGGGATGCCCAGCAGGTGACCGATTTTGGAGGGGAGCGAGCGGAAGTACCAGATGTGAACCACCGGAACCACCAACGAAATGTGGCCCATACGTTCGCGCCTAACCTTCTTCTCGGTCACTTCCACACCGCAACGGTCGCACACGATACCTTTATAGCGGATGCGTTTGTACTTACCGCAGTGGCACTCGAAGTCCTTCACCGGCCCGAAAATCCTTTCGCAGAACAGACCGTCACGTTCGGGTTTGTAGGTGCGATAGTTGATAGTCTCGGGTTTGAGGACTTCGCCGCTCGAATTTTCGAGAATTTCTTCGGGCGAGGCCAAACCGATAGTAATCTGGTTGAACTGACCCGCGGCTTTGTTATCTTTTCTCATTGCCATTTATCCTTTCTCCTTTTTTAATTATCTATTTAAATCCTCACCTTCGGTCGATTCGAGTTTTACGCTGAGTGCCAGACCCCGCAGTTCATGCAGCAGCACGTTGAGCGATTCGGGAATACCGGCAGCAGGCAGGTTGTCGCCCTTGACGATAGCTTCATAAGCCTTGGCACGACCCATAACATCGTCACTCTTAATGGTGAGGATTTCTTGCAGAATGTGCGATGCGCCGAATGCTTCGAGTGCCCACACCTCCATTTCACCGAACCTCTGACCTCCGAACTGAGCCTTACCGCCCAGAGGCTGCTGGGTGATGAGCGAGTATGGGCCAATCGAGCGGGCGTGCATCTTGTCGTCGATCATGTGACCGAGCTTCAGCATATAAATCACACCCACCGTTGCCGGCTGGTCGAAGCGGTCGCCCGTGCCGCCGTCATACAGATATGTAAGACCCGCGCGCGGAACACCCGCCTTGTTGGTATAGTCGGTAATCTCTTCGAGGGTCGCACCGTCGAAAATCGGCGTTGCAAACTTCAGCCCGAGGTTCTTGCCGGCCCAACCCAACACCGTTTCGTAAATTTGCCCGAGGTTCATACGCGAAGGCACACCCAGCGGGTTCAGCACGATGTCGACGATCGAGCCGTCTTCCAAGAAGGGCATATCCTCGTCGCGCACCACTTTGGCCACAATCCCTTTGTTTCCGTGGCGACCTGCCATCTTGTCACCGACCTTCAGTTTCCGTTTTTTGGCCACGTAAACCTTGGCCAGCTGAATAATCCCGGCGGGAAGCTCGTCCCCGTTGGTCAAGTTGTACTTTTCGCGCTTGAGCGCACCGTCGTACTCCTTGTATCGAATGATGTAGTTGTTAATGATCCGCTTAACCAAGTCGTTTTTCTCCTTGTCGGCCGTCCATTTGTTCGGGCTGACATTGAGGTAGTCGATCTCATTGAGCAGTTTTTGGGTGAATTTGGTACCCTTTTCAACCACTTCAACCCCAAAGTAATCGAAGATTCCCTGGGTTGTTTTGCCATTCAACACCGCGTTCAGCTTCTCGATCAACTTGACCTTGAGTGCCTCCACGTTTTTGGCGTGTTGGGCTTCGATCCGTTCGACCTGCGCTTTTTCGGAGCTTTTGTTCTTCTTGTTCTCCTTACCGGCGCGGCTGAAGAGCTTCTTGTCGATAATCACCCCGTGCAACGAGGGCTGAGCCTTGAGCGAAGCATCCTTCACATCCCCGGCCTTGTCGCCGAAGATGGCCCGCAAGAGTTTCTCTTCCGGCGAGGGATCGGATTCGCCTTTCGGGGTGATTTTACCGATCAGGATATCGCCCGGTTTGACCACGGCCCCGATGCGGATGATCCCGTTTTCGTCGAGGTCTTTGGTGGCATCTTCGCTGACGTTCGGGATGTCCGAGGTCAACTCTTCCAGCCCGCGCTTGGTGTCGCGCACCTCCATGATGTATTCGTCGACGTGTACCGAGGTGAAAACATCCTCGCGCAACAGCCTTTCGGAGATCACAATCGCATCCTCAAAGTTGTACCCTTTCCACGGCATGAAAGCCACTTTCAGGTTACGCCCCAAGGCCAATTCGCCGCCCTGGGTCGAATATCCTTCGGTCAGGATTTGCCCTTTGACCACCGTTTCGCCCTTGCGGACGATCGGTTTGAGGGTCATCGAGGTATTTTGGTTGGTCTTGCGGTAACGCGGCAGGTTGTAGGTGGTAATATCCGACCCGAAATTGGCCAATTTTTGCTCTTCGGTCATTTGGTAACGCACCTGAATCTGCTGAGCATCGGCAAAAACCACTTCGCCTTCGGCTTCGGCCACGATTTGGATGCGGCTGTCGCGAATCATATCGCTCTCCAGGCCCGTTCCCACGATCGGCGCTTCGCAGTTGACCAGCGGCACGGCCTGACGCATCATGTTTGATCCCATCAAGGCGCGGTTCGCATCGTCGTGTTCCAAGAAGGGAATCAGCGAGGCCGCGATCGAGGCGATCTGGTTGGGAGCCACGTCCATCAGCTCGACCTCTTCGCCCGAAACTTGCGGGAAGTCGGCATCCTGACGCGCTTTGACCCGTTCTTCGACGAGGTTCCCTGCCTCGTCCATCGAGGCGGTTGCCTGCGCGATGATCTTCTCTTCCTCCTCTTCGGCGCTCAGGTAACGGATGTTCTCGTCGTTCAGATCGACCTTACCGCCCTCAACCTTCCGGTAGGGGGTTTCGATGAAGCCCATGTCGCTGATCTTGGCGTAAACACACAGCGAGGAGATCAGCCCGATGTTCGGCCCTTCCGGTGTTTCGATCGGGCACAAGCGGCCATAGTGGGTATAGTGTACGTCACGCACCTCGAACCCGGCCCGCTCGCGCGACAACCCGCCCGGCCCGAGGGCGGAAAGGCGGCGTTTGTTCGTCATCTCAGCCAGCGGATTGGTTTGATCCATGAACTGGGAGAGCTGGTTGGTGCCGAAGAACGAGTTGATGACCGACGAGAGCGTCTTGGCGTTAATCAGGTCGACCGGCGTAAAGACTTCGTTGTCACGCACATTCATCCGTTCGCGGATGGTACGCGACATACGCACGAAACCGACACTGAACTGGTTGGCCAACTGCTCACCCACCGTGCGTACCCGGCGGTTGCTCAGGTGGTCGATGTCGTCCACGTCCGTTTTCGAGTTAATCAGCTGGATCAGGTACTTGATGATCGCGATGATGTCCTCTTTGGTCAACACCTTGATTTCGGAAGCGGTATCCAGCCCCAATTTTTTGTTGATCCGGAAACGCCCCACGTCACCTAAGTCGTAGCGTTTGTCCGAGAAAAACAGCTTGTCGATCACGTCACGGGCCGTCGCTTCATCCGGCGGTTCCGAGTTGCGCAATTGACGATATATGTACACAACCGCCTCTTTTTCCGAGTTACACGGGTCTTTTTGGAGGGTGTTGTAGATGATCGAATAGTCGATGCCGTCCGACGACTCCTTGTTCAGCAGGATCGACTTGGCTCCAGCGTCGATGATTTCGTCGATGTGGTGCTCCTCCAAGACCGTTTCGCGGTCGATGATGATTTCGTTTCGTTCGATGGATACCACCTCGCCGGTATCCTCGTCCACAAAGTCTTCGACCCAAGTTTTCAGCACGCGCGCGGCCAAACGGCGACCCACGGCCTTTTTCAGGTTGGCTTTGTTGACTTTTACTTCGTCGGCCAAGTCGAAGATTTCGAGGATCTGCCGGTCGCTTTCAAAGTTGATAGCACGCAACAGGGTGGTCACGGGCAATTTTTTCTTCCGGTCGATGTAGGCATACATCACGTTGTTGATGTCCGTGGCAAACTCGATCCAAGAACCTTTAAACGGGATGATCCGGGCCGAATAGAGCTTCGTACCGTTCGAGTGAAGACTCGAACCGAAGAACACACCGGGCGAACGGTGCAACTGCGAGACGATCACACGTTCCGCCCCGTTGATGACAAAGGTTCCGCGCGAGGTCATGTAGGGAATCGTCCCCAGATAGACATCCTGCACAACGGTATCAAAGTCCTCGTGTTCGGGGTCGGTACAGTATAATTTCAGTTTGGCTTTGAGCGGCACGCTGTATGTGAGGCCGCGTTCGATACACTCCTCGATGGAATAGCTCGGGGGGTCGATAAAATAGTCAAGGAATTCGAGAACAAAGTTGTTCCGGGTGTCGGTGATCGGAAAATTTTCCAGAAACACTTTGTACAGCCCTTCGTTGGTGCGATTTTCCTGGGTGGTATCCAGTTGGAAAAAATCGCGGAATGATTTCAGCTGAATTTCGAGAAAATCAGGATATTCCATCCTGTTTTTCACCGAGGAGAAGCTGATTCGGTTATTCTGTGTGATCGGCATTTTTTCTCCTTGTTGTATGTATTGGCCTGAAAATTCTGAAAACGCTAAAAAGCAGAGCAAGACAAAATAGAACGCAAAACAGAATCGGTTTATTGTGTCACTCCGCCCTTGCTTTTACCCGGAGGCTTTTCGGCCAAGGGTTGAATTTAAATAGTAAAAGCGCGATAAAGCCGGAAAAAAGGAAACAATCGGCGGCTCAATCAGCGAAATCCGACCCCGAAAAAAGATGCCGGATTTGGAGACAAGAATCAGGCGAGGCCCCTATTTGACATAGGTTCCCCACCTGATAACTCCTGATAACTAAACTGTTACTACTTAAGCTCAACTTCAGCACCAGCTTCTTCGAGCTGAGCTTTCAGTGCTTCGGCTTCTTCTTTGCTAACGCCTTCTTTCACCGTTTTGGGAGCAGCGTCAACGATGTCTTTGGCCTCTTTCAGACCCAGACCGGTCATCTCTTTGACCACTTTCACCACCTGCAATTTGGCCTGACCAGCGGAGGTCAATACCACGTCGAAGGAGGTTTTTTCAGCCACGGCGGCTTCGCCATCACCGGCGGCCGGAGCGGCAATGGCAACAGCTGCAGCTGCAGGCTCAATGCCATATTCGTCTTTCAGGATAGTAGCCAGTTCGTTCACTTCCTTCACCGTCAAGTTTACCAACTCTTCGGCCAATTTTTTGATATCTGCCATCGTTATTGAAATTTAAAAATGTTTGACTTGGTTGTTGTTTTAAAAAATGTACTGTTTTTACGCCGCCGCCCTTGCGGGTGAACCGGCGCGAGTGCGAGGATTAAGCCCCGCGTTCTTCGAGTGCTTTGACCAAACCGGCGATCTTTTGCCCGCCATTGGCTTGCAGAGCCGAGATGACGTTCTTGGCCGGAGACTGGAGCAGTGCGATGATGTCGCCCAACAGTTCGTCGCGAGACTTCACGTTGATCAGCGACTCCAACATATTGTCACCCACATAGACACACTCTTCGACATAAGCCCCTTTCAAAAGCGGCATATCGCTTTTTTTGCGAAACTCCTTGATGAGTTTTGCCGGTGCGTTGCCCGTCTGGGTGAACATCACAGCGGTCGTCCCTTTGAGGATACCCACGATCTGCTCGTCTGCCTTTTCAACCTTTTCCAGCGCCTTTACAAAGAGCGTGTTTTTAACGACGACCAGCGCGATCTCCTTTTCAAAACAGGCGCGGCGCAGAGCCGAAGTCCGCTCGGCGTTCAGGCCGGTCGTATCGGTGAGGTAAAAGTGAGGATATTCCTGCAGTTTCCCGGTCAAGTGCTCGATAATCTGTGCTTTTTCTTCCTTGTTCATGGATTCGTCGTTTACTTGTTTTCAACCGATTTGGGATCGACCTGCAGACCCGGACTCATGGTGGTCGAGAGGTAAATGCTCTTTACATAAGTACCTTTTGCCGCAGCGGGTTTCAGTTTCAGAATCATTGCGATAAACTCACGGGCATTGTCCACGACTTTGTCGGGGGTAAAGGATACCTTCCCGATCGAGGTGTGAACGATACCGTATTTATCGACTTTAAAGTCTATCTTACCGGCTTTTACCTCGGTAACAGCCTTGCCGACCTCCATGGTAACGGTACCGGTTTTCGGGTTAGGCATCAAGCCTCTGGGGCCGAGGATACGACCCAGCGCACCCACCTTCGCCATCACGTTCGGCGTGGTGATGATGACATCGACATCCGTCCATCCCCCTTTGATCTTTTCGATGTATTCGTCCAGACCAACATAGTCCGCTCCGGCCTCTTTGGCTTCGGCTTCCTTGTCCGGCGTACAGAGCACGAGTACCCGCACATCCTTACCGGTTCCGTGGGGCAGGGTAACCACGCCGCGCACCATCTGGTTCGCTTTACGCGGGTCTACACCGAGGCGTATGTCAATGTCCACCGAAGCATCGAATTTGGTGAAGGTGATATCCTTCAACAATTCGGCGGCTTCTGTGAGCTTGTACGCCTTGCCGCGTTCCACTTTGGCCAGGACAAGTTTCTTGTTTTTAGTCAACTTTGTCATTATTACCGGATTTTACATTACACATTCGGAAATTCACCGGTCACTTTGATCCCCATACTGCGGGCCGTACCTGCCACCATACGCATCGCCGACTCGAGGGTGAAGCAGTTCATATCCTGGATCTTGTCCTGGGCGATCTCTTTGACCTGATCCCAGTTCACCGAGCCAACCTTTTTGCGGTTGGGTTCGGCCGATCCCGATTTCAACTTAGCAGCATCCTTCAGCTGAACGGCCACGGGCGGTTGCTTGATGATGAAGTCGAACGACTTATCGCTGTAAACGGTGATAATGACAGGAAGAACCTTACCCGCCTTGTCCTGAGTCCGCGCATTGAACTGCTTACAGAACTCCATGATGTTCACCCCTTTCGAGCCGAGAGCCGGCCCTACCGGTGGCGACGGGTTAGCGGCAGCGCCTTTGATCTGCAATTTGATAAATGCAGCAACTTCTTTTGCCATAATTTTCTGTGAATTAATTACCGGGGACTCCCCCTAAGGATTGCTCCTTAGGAAAGTTCCCTACTCTTTTTCAACTTGAACAAAGCTCAACTCCATGGGAGTCTTGCGCCCGAATATTTTGACGGAAACCGTCAGTTTTTTCCGCTCGTTGTCGACCGCTTCGATGGTACCCGAGAAGCTTGCGAACGGGCCATCGACAACCTTTACGGTTTCGCCGGTAATGAACGGAACTTCGTTTTCCTCTTCGCTTTCCACCATTTCATCGACGCGCCCCAAGAGACGGCTCACCTCGCTGGCCCGCAGGGGGGTAGCTCCGTGAAGCGAATCTTTTTGCTCGCCGAGAAAGCCCAATACATCCGGTGTATTGCGAAGCATATACGGGACTTCGCCTACCAAGGCGGCCTCTACCAACACATAACCGGGGAATGATACACGTTCCTTGCTGATCTTCTTTCCGTTTCGGATCGAGTAGACCTTCTCGGTCGGGATCAACACCTGGGTGACATAGTCCTGAAGGCCGAGGTTACGGACTTCCGCCTCGATGTACTCCTTGACCTTCTTCTCCTTGCCACCGATAGCGCGGATAACGTACCAGTTCCTTTCGATTTTGCTGTCGCTCATCTGATTAATTGTAACGTATTAATTAGTAGAGCAAATTGTAGATGCCTTTCATTGCGTTTTCAAAGACGAGGTCCATACACAGGATCACGATGGCAAAAACGAGGGAAGCAACCATCACGACAATCGTTGAACTCTGCAATGACTTCAAACTGGGCCACGTAACCTTATGCACCAGCTCGTTGTAGGCGTTTTTAACGTATTGGATAAATCTTTTCATTTCTCTGAAATTTGCAGGGCAAAGACCGCTGGAAAAACCTTTTCTGCTCCCCCTTTGTCGGCCTGTCCCCTTGCACGAGTGGAGAGATTCGAACTCCCATCAATGGTTTTGGAGACCACTATTCTACCCTTGAACTACACTCGTAAAAGGGAGGGTGTCTGAGCGACACCCTCCGTCTGGTATTCAGCGTATTACTCGATGATCTTGGTAATCTGACCGGCACCCACGGTACGACCCCCTTCGCGGATAGCGAAGCGAAGACCCACGTTGATAGCAACCGGGTAGATCAGTTCAACCGTGATGGTGATGTTATCACCCGGCATAACCATGTCTACACCTTCCGGCAACTGCATTTCACCCGTTACGTCCAGCGTGCGCAGGTAGAATTGCGGACGGTATTTGTTGTGGAACGGCGTGTGACGGCCACCTTCTTCTTTCTTCAGGATATAGACTTCGGCTTCGAATTTGGTGTGAGGAGTGATCGAACCCGGTTTGGCAACGACCATACCGCGTTTCACCTGTTTCTTGTCCACACCACGCATCAACAGACCTACGTTGTCGCCAGCTTCACCTTGGTCGAGCAGTTTGCGGAACATTTCCACACCCGTACAAACCGATTTGATCGACTCTTCGCCCAGACCGATGATTTCAACCGGGTCACCCACGTGGATCACACCGGTTTCGATACGACCCGTCAACACGGTACCACGACCGGTGATCGAGAATACGTCTTCGACCGGCATCAGGAACGGTTTTTCGTTTTCGCGCGGCGGAATCGGAATGTAGCTGTCGACAGCATCCATCAGTTCCATCACTTTTTCTTCCCACTGCGGTTCGCCGTTCAGACCACCGAGGGCAGAGCCACGGATAACCGGAGCGTTGTCGCCGTCGAAGTTGTAGAAGCTCAGCAGGTCGCGTACTTCCATTTCAACGAGTTCCAACATCTCTTCGTCGTCGACCATGTCGCATTTGTTCATGAAAACGACCACTTTCGGTACGTTTACCTGACGAGCCAACAGGATGTGTTCGCGGGTCTGCGGCATCGGGCCGTCCGTAGCAGCAACCACGAGGATAGCACCGTCCATCTGAGCGGCACCCGTTACCATGTTCTTCACATAGTCGGCGTGGCCGGGGCAGTCTACGTGAGCATAGTGGCGGGTAGCCGTCTGATACTCAACGTGAGCGGTGTTGATCGTGATACCACGTTCTTTTTCTTCCGGTGCGTTGTCGATCGAGTCGAAAGAACGCAGTTCAGAAAGACCTTTTTTGGCCAATACCGTCGTGATAGCGGCGGTCAGGGTGGTTTTACCGTGGTCTACGTGACCGATGGTTCCGATGTTGACGTGGGATTTGGACCTGTCAAATTTTTCTTTTGCCATGATTTTAACCTATTTTAATTGTGTTTTTCAGTTTGTTTATGCCGTGTTGCCGTATCGCTTTTGCCAAATAAAAAAGACGGATCAACCCCTGTGGTTTACCCTGATCTTTTTTCGCGTAACGTTCCCTTTTTCAAGGGGTTTCTATGTTTTTACGCCATTGTCCGGCGTACCTGCTTTCTTGCTTTGCCAAAGCCTATTCCCGAGGATGGATTAACTCGCATTCGCTCATTGATCCACCAGCCTCCCGGCGGAGCCATTCGCAAGGTTTTCAAAGACGACGGCCGCAGGCAGTTTCTGAGCTGAAATGAGAAGCCTGTGAAAATAACATTTTCACGCTCTCATTTCATCTCAGAAACCTCTCTTCGAGAGCGTCGTCTTTGAAAACCTTGTGGGGGAAGATGGATTCGAACCACCGAAGACGAAGTCAGCAGATTTACAGTCTGCCCCATTTGGCCACTCTGGTATTCCCCCAGTCATTTATCTTATTAAAGAACGTCTCATTTTAACACTCCTCCCACCGCACTTGGAGCCGATGGAGGGATTCGAACCCCCGACCAGCTGATTACAAATCAGCTGCTCTGGCCAACTGAGCTACATCGGCGTAAATTTGAGCGAATCGGAGTGCAAAGTTAGGAATAAAAACTGTACCCACCAAACATCCCCGTCGTTTTTTCGCTTTCTTTTCCTTCGCCACAAAAGAACCTTGTTCCGGGGATGCCGCTCTTCGCCCTAAAACACCGGGGGATCAGCGAAATCCGGTGCAAAATTAGACGCTTTTTTTTAATAATGAAATTTTTGGATACCTTTTTCCTCTCTTTTTTGGCGGAAAAGCCCGTCCCTGTTGCAAAACTCGTTCATTCTTTGTAACTTCGTTGAATGCTCTAACCCCTAAACCCGATAAACTATGGAAACGATCGACCCTCAACCCCAGCAACAAACACAGCAACCGAACTATTATCGCCCCGCGCGCCCGACTGAGCCGGTTTCGGTGGGTCAATGGTTCCTGACGATATTCATCACGGCGATCCCGTTGGTCGGCCTGATTATGTATTTTGTCTGGGCATTCGGCGACAACACCAGCGAGAGTAAAGCCAATTGGGCCAAAGCCTCCCTGCTTTGGATGGTTGTCAGCGTTGCCCTTTTCCTGATCTTCCTCTTCTTCTTCGGGGGTATGATGTTGCTCTTCGGAAGCCAATTTTAAATTGCGACCCTATTTATTATGGAAAACTATGAGAAGGACCCGACTCTTACAGTTTTGGCTATCTTTCTTGCTTTGATCGCTTTAGTATTAGCTGCGATCGTTAGCCAAGAAACGTATAGGATTGTAATGATGTCTTTTCTTTTAGCATTTTTATTGTGTCTCTATTTGCGCCAATTTACGCCTCTGTCGTCAAAAATAGGACTAAAGTGGATAGAGTGGCTACTCCGGGCGGGATTGGGAATCAGTGCCCTATTTATGATGGGTTCTCTCTTGAGTGCCTAATATAAAAGGAGACACCTGCGGTGTCTCCTTATTAATATTAGGTGCAGAATGGTTTGATTACACCGTCATGATTTCTTTCTCCTTGGCCGCCAACATCTCCTCCACCTTTTTGGTGTATTTCTCGATCATTTTTTGGGCACTCTCTTCGCCGTCTTTGGCCATATCCTCCGGCATCCCCTCTTTTTGCGCCTTTTTAAAGGCCTCCACCGCATCGCGGCGGGCGTTGCGCAGGCTGATTTTGGCATTTTCGCCCTCGGTCTTGACCTGTTTGACCAACTCCTTGCGTCGCTCTCCGGTCAGTGCCGGAATCGACAGGCGGATGTGCTCGCCGTTGTTCGAGGGGGTCAGGCCGATGTTGGCCACCAAGATAGCCTTTTCAATGACCGGGATCAGTTTTTTGTCCCACGGCGTGAGCAGAACGGTCTTCGCGTCCGGCACACTCACGCTCGACACCTGATTGATCGGGGAAAGCGTCCCGTAATAATCGACCATCACGCCATTCAGGATGTTCGTGCTGGCCTTGCCCGCCCGGATGTTGGCCAATTCCTCCTCCAAATAGAGCAGGGTGTCCTTCATTTTTTCTCTTGCCGCGTCTAAAATCGGTTGTGTTTCCATATCGTTGTTTTTTAGTTGTCCTTTAATTCTTAACCGTCGTTCCTATCGCCTCGCCCCGAACGACTTTCAGCAGGTTTCCTTCGGTGTCCATGTCGAAGACCCGGATCGGCAGGTTGTTCTCCCGGCAGAGGGTAAAGGCCGTGAGGTCCATCACCTTGAGCTGACGGGCATAGACCTCGTCGAACGTAATTTGGTCGAACCGCGTGGCCGACGGGTCTTTTTCCGGATCGGCCGTGTAGATGCCGTCGACCCGCGTCCCTTTCAGCAGGGCCTCGGCCTCAAGCTCCACGCCGCGAAGTGCCGACGCGGTATCGGTCGTAAAAAAGGGATTTCCCGTCCCCCCGGCAATGATAACCACCACCCCGGCGGCCATCGCGGCCAGTGCCCGCGCTTTGGAATAACACTCGCCAATCGGCTCCATCCGGATCGAGGTCAGCACAACGGCCTTTGCCCCGATACTCTCTAAGGCCGATTGCAGGGCCAGCGAGTTGATGACCGTCGCCAACATCCCCATCTGATCGCCTTTGACCCGGTCGACCCCCTTGCCGATGCCGCTCAGCCCGCGAAAAATATTTCCGCCGCCGATCACAATGCCGATCTGTACGCCCAACTCCGACGCCTCTTTGATCTGCGCCGCATAACTGCTGAGCACCTGCGGACTTAGCCCATACCCCTGAGCGCCCTGCAACGACTCGCCGCTCAATTTCAACAACACTCTTTTATACATAGCCTTATCTCTTTTTTCTTTGCACGAAGATAAGAAAAAGTTGTGAAGATGAAGGCAATTTGTTACTTTTACGCGGGATTTTTTAGAACTTGTTTGAAATTTCCCGGAAGAACGTCCATGTCAGAAAATAAAACCACATACCTCGATCAAATCGACACGCCGGACGATCTGCGCCGGTTGAAACCCGAGGAGTTGCCCCTGTACAGCGGGGAGGTGCGCGAGTTTATCGTCCGGCAACTCTCCTCAAACCCCGGCCATTTGGGGTCGAGCCTGGGTACGGTCGAATTGACCGTCGCCCTGCACTATGTTTTCAACACACCGCACGATAAAATCGTTTGGGACGTGGGACATCAGTCCTACGCCCACAAAATCCTGACCGGTCGCCGCGACCAATTTGCCACCAAACGCACGTTGGGCGGGCTGAGCGGCTTTCCTGTGATGGCCGAGAGCATTTACGATTCCTTTGGCGCGGGACACGCCTCGACCTCCATTTCGGCGGCACTTGGCATGGCCGCCGCCGACGATCTCACCGGCGAAAAGCGGCAGGTCGTGGCCATCATCGGCGACGGCTCGCTGAGCGGCGGGCTGGCTTATGAGGGGCTGAACAATGCCGGAGCGATGAATACCGATCTCTTGGTGATCCTCAACGACAACCGGATGTCGATCGACAAAAACGTCGGGGCCATGCAGGAGTACCTGCTCAGCATCACCGCCTCGCGCCGGTACAACCGCCTCAAAAATTGGGTTTGGGATCATTTGGGTCGCTTCAAATGGCTTCGCCGACAGATTCAAAAGACCGGCAACGCCCTGAAGACGGGGCTGTTGCAACAGAGCAACCTCTTCGAGGCGTTGAATTTCCGCTATTTCGGCCCGGTCGACGGACACAACCTAAAATCGCTCGTCCGGGTGCTGAACGACCTGAAGCAGATTCCCGGCCCGAAACTTTTGCACATCGTCACCGAAAAGGGGCACGGATACCAACCAGCGGTCGAAAACCCCGCCCTTTGGCACGCCCCCGGCCGCTTCAACCCCGAGAACGGCGAGTTGGAGGTCGACCCGTGCGACACCACCCCCCCGATGCGCTATCAGGACGTCTTCGGCTACACCCTCATCGAGCTGGCGCAGGTCAATCCGCGCATCGTCGGAGTTACCCCGGCCATGCCCTCGGGCTGTTCGCTCTCGCTGATGATGGAGGTGATGCCCGAGCGCACCTTCGACGTGGGGATCGCCGAGGGACACGCCGTCACCTTCTCCGCCGGTATGGCGGCAGGCGGCCTGCACCCCTTTTGCAACATCTATTCGACCTTTATGCAACGCGCTTATGATAATGTGATCCACGACGTGGCCCTGCAACACCTCGATGTCACCTTCTGCCTCGACCGGGCGGGCATCGTCGGCGAAGACGGAGCCACCCACCAGGGGATATTCGACATCGCCGCTTTCCGTGCAATCCCCCACGTCACCATCGCCGCGCCGATGAACGAGGTCGAACTGCGCCACCTGATGTACACCTCCCAACTGCCGGGGAACGGAGCCTTTGTGATCCGCTATCCGCGCGGTCGGGGCGTGATTCGCGATTGGCAACAACCCATGGAGGCGATCCCCGTCGGCACCGGGCGGCTGTTGCGCGAGGGGACCGACATCGCCCTGCTCTCGCTGGGGCCGGTCGGCAACTTTGCGGCTCAGGCCATCGAACAGGCCGAGGCCGACGGCATCTCGGTCGAACACATCGACCTCCGGTTCGCCAAACCCTTGGACGAGGCGTTACTGCACCGCGTGGGGCGTAAATTCCGCCGAGTCATCACCGTCGAAGACGGGGTCATCTCCGGAGGCGTCGGCAGTGCCGTGTTAGAGTTCATGAACGCCCACGGATACCCCTGCGAGGTAACCCTCTTGGGCGTGCCCGACGAGTTCCCCGAACACGGAACCCCCCACCAGCTCCACCACCGCTATGGCTTCGACACCGAAGGCATCCTAAACGCGATCCGTCAGCTTTCTTAGCGAACGTCTTTACTTCAACTGTTCTTAAAGAACCATCGCGCCTTTTTGTAAAAAGGCGCCCCAAAAACTTTTCTGCTTGTCTTTGCAGGGAGATCATCCCTTCAGGACTTCGTTTCATGCTGTATTCCCCCAGCTTTCAAGCGAGCGTGAGCCGGGGAATACATCACCATACGCATTCTCCGCAGGCGACTGTGATCTCACTGAAAATACATTCTGCAACAGTGTATTAGGTATTCCTACTTTCTGCAAAATATAGTCTCATTGAGAACCATTTCGTTCCCCTATTTGTTCGAAGACGCAGACAAAACGCAAAGGCATGGTGTTTTCAGGGCGAAAACATTCACTCCGCAGGAGGTGAATGCCTCTTGTGCGGGACACCCCGGCTCAAGCTCGCTTGAAAGCAAAGGGGTGTCTCGGACAAGTGGGTTATTCCCGCAAGGGAATTTTCGCCCTGCAAGCCCAAGCAGAAAAGTTTTTGATGCAACTTTTTTCAAAAAGTTGCGATTTTGGGCGACTTTTCTAAAAAGTCGCAGTCAGAGGCGACACCAAAGAACAGTTACAGGTCGTGGCCGCAATAGGAGAGGTTGAAGCTCTTGTTGTTGACCGGGAAGTCGGATATTCCGGCACCGCGCACGGCCAGCGAAAGAGCGTACCAATTGTGTAGGGAGGGGTCTTTCACCTTATAATAAGAGAGTTCGCCTCGGGCGTCGGTCAGGGCGATGTGGCAAATCTCGCCGCGCCACCCTTCGATCAGCGAGAAACAGAGCGAACGGGGGATCAGCGGGGCTGTGGTGTCGGGCAGGGGCAGGGAGACCTCCGGCACGTCGCGTAACAGGTGAAGGAGCAGGTGGATCGACTGCAACGTCT